>CBDVAV010000315.1:0-6120 GCA_965372055.1 uncultured bacterium
AAAGGGAAACCTGAAATACTTACCTGATAGTGCAGAATTTGTAATTGTTGAACCTGGGAAGGAAGATGGATCAACCTTATCAGGGAGAGTCTTTGCCTACAATGAAAACAATTCGAACATTAGACTTGAAGGCCCTTTAAATTTTATTGATAATACAAAATCAGTAAACATTGCTGCCTCGGGTTTGGGTTTTGGAAACCTTGAAACAAATGAGTTTGACTTTAATACTTTTATGACCGTGACTTTTGACATTCCTGCTTCCGCGTTTGAAATGATGGCACTGAATATAAAAAAGGAAATTGATGAAATTGGCGCACCGGAAGGATTGGGAAATAAAAACGATCTGATTTACAAAATAGCCAACCTGATTGGCGATCGTGCAACGTCAGCTTATGAAAAGAATTCAGCACAGGACTATGTTCCACTATTGAGCATATCTCCAAATCTGATCCGGCCATTGGTTTTTTCTGATGTGAATTTCAAGTGGTCAGATGAACATAAGGCATTTTATAGCGTTGGAGAAGTAGGTTTGTCACATATTTTAAGGAATGATATTAACGCGGCTTTTGAAGGATTCATGGAAATCCAAAAATCCCTAGACGGAGATCGCATCAATATATTTATTAAAGCATCACCAGAATCATGGTATTTCTACAGTTACGAGGACAATAAACTCTTAACTTATTCGTCAAACGAAGAATTCAACAACTTCATATCTGCAAAATCAAATGGGGCAAAAGCCAAAATTGGAGAGTTTATATTTGCACCAGGAGATATCGGTGAAACATTGGATTTCATCAATAGGTTCAGACTTAATTATCTGGGTATCGATGAGCCCTACGAATTAAGTGCCCCTGTTGGTGGCCTTGAGGATGAGAAGAAGACCGAAACAGATGACGATGATGACGGGTTCGATGATGATGGTTTCTAATTCTTTTTCCTTTACCTAAAAATCTTATATTTGTTGGTTTCTGGATGTTTTTGACCCTTTGAATTGTTCCAATAAAATTTTAAAACCGTGGATAAGTCCCGAATTAATGAATATTTGGCCGAAAACAAAAAAAGGTTTCTTGATGAGCTTATAGAGCTACTTAAAATACCTTCGATCAGTGCCGACAGTGATTACAAAGACGATGTAAAAAGGGCAGCAGAATATGTTAAGGAGAAACTTGAACAGGCAGGGGTCGATAATGCAGAAATGTGCGAGACTGCCGGGCATCCTATCGTTTACGGCGAGAAAATGGTGGATGACAGTGCACCTACAATATTGGTTTACGGACATTACGACGTTCAACCTCCCGACCCTCTGGAATTATGGAATTCCCCACCCTTTGAGCCAGTAATAAAAGACGATAAAATCTATGCAAGGGGGGCATGTGATGACAAAGGCCAAATGTACATGCACGTGAAAGCATTTGAGGCCATGATCAATACAAATAATTTACCTTGCAATGTTAAGTTTATGATTGAGGGTGAAGAAGAAGTAGGTTCCGATAACCTGGGGCTATTTGTAAAGAACAACAAAGAAAAGCTGGTCGCAGATGTAATTTTGATTTCCGATACCAGCATCATTTCAAATGAACATCCTTCTATAACCATAGGATTGAGGGGACTCAGTTACCTTGAGGTAGAACTCACTGGCCCAAACCGGGATCTGCATTCAGGAGTTTATGGAGGCGCTGTTGCCAATCCAATCAATTCACTTTGTGCAATGATCGCTTCATTGAAAGATGAAAATAACCGTATTACAATTCCAGGTTTTTACGATAATGTCAGGGATTTTGCTTCAGAAGAACGAGAAGAAATAAATAAGGCCCCATTTGATATAGGATCTTATAAAAATGACCTTGAAATTGGCGATGTCGAAGGAGAAACTGGATATACTACCCTTGAGAGAATTGGAATAAGGCCAACTTTGGATGTCAACGGGATTTGGGGAGGGTATACCGGGGAAGGGGCTAAGACTGTATTACCTGCAAAAGCCTTTGCCAAAATTTCCATGAGATTGGTTCCCGATCAGATGAGCAACGAGATTACCGAATTGTTTATCAAACATATGGAGTCAATTACCCCGGAAACCATGACCATAAAGATTACCAAACACCATGGTGGCGAACCGAATATCACACCTACAAATTCTTTCGCGTATGAAACGGCAAGTAAAGCCTTTGAAGAAGCTTGGGGCAAGAAACCAATTCCCACTTTGGAGGGAGGAAGTATTCCCATTGTAGCATTATTTAGAGAAGAATTGGGGTTGGACGCCATTTTAATGGGATTTGGACTTGATTCCGATGCAATCCATTCCCCGAATGAGAATTATGGTTTGTTCAACTTCTATAAAGGGATTGAAACCATAACCCTCTTCCATAATCATTTCGCTGGCTGATCAACAAAAATAACTAACAATCGTAAAATTGAAAGATGGCAAGTAAAGCCCTGATTTCTCCCACGATATTAACTAATAAAGAACTGAAAGTTACCTCCCTGATTTTTGGTTTTTTAACTGCCCTTGCCCTGATAATCTTTGCCCAGAATTACATTAAATACTCTTCAGCAGAATTTTCCATCAAATTAAATTTGATCTATAATTTCACGGTTTTTGCTTCCTTCGCAATATTTTCCCCCATGATTTTTCGGCTCTACTATAAGTTTCCTTTCAAATCGGATAGAATAGTAGCCTTCCTGAGTGTGCACATTTTATTTGCCCTGATACTAACGATAATACATATGTTTTTATGTAACATCATTTTATTCGTTATGGGCCTTTCTTCTTCAATGGTCTTTCCACGGTTTCTTCTAAAATACCTTACAAATGTCATTCACTTTCAAATGATCGCCTATGGCTTAATCCTTGGCTGGGCTTATATGGTTTCTCCAGTCAAAAAATCTTCGAAGCCCTTTCGTTTGGCGGTGAAAAAAAATGGGACTGCTGTTTATCTAAACCTGGAAGATATTTATTTGATCGAGGCAATGGACCACTATCAAAAATTTCATACTAAAGACACATTTTATATTTCCAAAGGATCTTTAAAAGCCCTGGAGAATCAACTTCCAAAGGATGAATTTTTGAGGGTTCACCGGTCATATATGGTGAATCCCAATCACATCATTTCCAGTAAAAGAGGTTCAGGCGATTCCTATGTTTTATTGAGAAATGGGATGAAAGTGAGAATAGGAGAATCGTATAAAAACATTGTTTTAAACTAGCAAAGCACTCCGGTTCGCGAACGAAAATACCTAGTTCACGAATTACCCTTTAAATATTGTTACTTGTTATAGATGCACCCGTAGGATATGAAATAAACTATCTCATTTATGAAATATTCGTTATACCTAACTGTAATATCCGTGGTAATCTTTGGATGCGACCCAATAGAGCCTCCAACATCAATCTATCTCGAAAATGCCAAATTAGTAGATGAATGGCTTGATCACTCCATGTCATTGAGCGAAAAGCACATTTGGCCTGATATTTTAGACCAGTCAGGGAAATCATCGCTGACATTATCCGACGGGGTATCATCCAAATTGATTTATTACCTGGAACTTTACAACGCCACTTCAGATAAGAAGTACCTGGATAAAGGAATATCGGCAGGTGAATACATCATAAAGAATTTGCCTCAAAAATCTGATAGCCTGGATCAAAAATTTTGGGCATTCAGTCCTTATGGAAATGTTTGCGGGCCAGCTTTTGCCCTCTCAGAATTGTATTTGGTTACCGAGGGTCAGCAATTCAAGAAAGCTGCTTTACATCTTATCCAAATGGTAGATTTTTATGCAAAAAATAAGGAAGATACAGTATCATGGGATTTAGGGAATGATGTACTGGGCGGGCTTGCAGGAACCGGGCTTTTCCTATTATATGCTACGGAAAAATTAGAATACAAGAATGGTCTGAATTTAGCTATCAAAGCTGGCAACACGCTATTGGCAAGGGCTATTAAAACCGATACAACCTTGAATTGGAAGAGGGGGCAAAACGGTCGCTTTATTTTGCCAAATTTCTCTCATGGTGCAGCAGGCATTGGTTATTTTTTGGCAAGGTTATACGAAGAGGCTGCTGATGAAAAATTTCTAGAAGGTGCCATTAAATCCAGTAACTATTTGGAGTCAATAGCAAATACTGACAACGATGTTTTTCTTGTTCCATATGGTTTCCCAGATATAGGCTGGGACATGCCTTATGATATCGGATGGGCACATGGCTCTGCTGGCGTGGCAAGGCTATATTTCCAATTACATAAAGTTACAAAAGAACAAAAATGGAAGGGTTTGATGCTGGCTTGCTATAATAGCATTTTATCAAGTGGCGTGCCAGGAAGGCCAAATGAGGGATTTGGTGATTCTGATTTTTACCTTGATAACCGCTTTGGTATAGGGAGTGTGGCTGATTTTGTAATTTACTTGCATTTGAATGATCCTCAGCAAGAGTATTTTGAAATTGCAGAATTGTTAGTGAAAACTGTAACTGAAAAAGCAATAATTGATTCGACTGGAATGTACTGGCCACAGGAAAGGTACAATTTTATGCAAAATGCTGGTCAGGAAACTGCATTTACTGGCTATTTTTATGGCGCAGTGGGATACGGGTTATTGATGTTAAAAATGCATAATCTACTTTTGAACAAAAAAAGCCATATCCGGTTGCCAGATAATCCGTTCTAAAATTCAATAAAAATATTTCAATATATGGCCAGGGAATTTTTCAAAAATTCAACAATACTATTTTTACTAATCCCTTTATTTTGCAATAGTTGTGTAGAAAATACAGAAACAGAAAATCATCCACTTCTTTGGGGTAAGTTGGAATCCGGGAGTTATAATGTTGGCTTTAAAGTTATGGAACATCCTGAAAACAGTAATATCGAAGTCTCCATATAGTATCCTGCCCAAGAGTATTCAGATGATAATAGAATTGAATTTTGGGAATTATTGAAGTTTTCGGAGCATCTTGATGAAGGTGATATGATCGTAGATTTTGAGGATTCAAAGAGAATTGAAATTCTATCAAAAGAGATAAACCCTTATTCCGAAAATATTCCTGATTCATCCCTACTAAAGATACTGGAAGCAAAAACCAAGGTTGCTTATGACGTTGAACCAATTCCAGAATCCTTTCCGTTGGTCTTATGGAGTGCTAGAAATGGAACGGGCATAGCACAATACTTAATGAATTCTTGGCAAGCCATGGCTACATAGTTGCGTATATTAGAAATCCGGAAGTTGAATTTATGTTTCCCTGGGATTTAACTGACACAGAATCCAAAGCAAATGTACTCCGGCAACATTTACAAGATCTCGATACGGGTTTGAATATGCTGCTTGAAAATACTAATGTAGATACATCGAAGGTAGCAATATTTACCTGGAGTTATGGTGGTGAATCTGCTACACTCTTACAAACCAGAAGAAGGGAGATCGATGCAGTTTTTAGCTTAAGCTCAAACACTTTAAGTGGCTGGATTTTCCAGGAGAATGACACCATTGAAGATTTTGACCAAGAGCAGATATCAGTTCCGTATTTCTATTTCATCGAAGAGCGAAAAGATTCCCTTGGAAAGATTGTTAACCCCGCAGCTATTTTTGATGAATTGAGCAATGAGATATATTATCTATCTTTTAGAGGATTGGCCCATGGCAATTTCAATGCCATAGAAAGTTATATCCCATCATTGTTTGCAATTGAAGATATTCCCATGTGGTCGAATAAAGGAAAGGTTGCAACAGAGGGGTATCAGAAGGTTTGTGAAATGATGGTTTTTCTTCTAAAAGACTATTTTGATCAAGATAAAAAGATCAATGCAGAAGAACTGGTATCGCAATTTAAAGATATGAAGTTTAAAAAATTCAGGTGAGATAAATAAAAAAGCCCTCAGTTTTTGAGGGCTGTAATTGCAAGCAAAAAGTTAATCTATAAAGTTTCTTTATTTGTCATCTCCATAATTTGTCTAGTGGCAAATGAAGGGTCATAATTGTTGTAGAATCCCGATAATATTTTGTGTGCGATGTGGGAGTAAACCAATTCTTCATCACTTTTCCCATGTTTCCCTACCCAAAACACCCTTTGAGGATGCTTTTTCATATCCTCGATATATTCAATTGCCTTTTGGTATTGCT
>CBDVAV010000316.1:0-6101 GCA_965372055.1 uncultured bacterium
AGTATAGTCCCGGTAATGGGGCAAATAATCGGAGGGCAGGATTCCAGCAGACGGGTGATTACCACTGCGGTACCTTTTCTTATGATCGCTCCTGATGCTCGATCCGGTGCAATGGGCGAAGCTGGAGGGGCAATTTCTGCCGATGCTAATGCCGTACACTGGAATGCGGCAAAATTAGCATTTCTTGAAAGCGAAATAGGATTCGCCATCTCATATACACCGTGGTTGGGCAATATTGTTAAGGACATGTCAATCTCTTACCTTTCTGGTTATTATAAGATTACCAGAGAGCAGGCCGTAGCCTTATCACTGCGGTATTTTGACCTTGGCGACATCTTTTTCACAGATATTCTTGGCAATCCCCAGGGGGATTTTAGTCCCCGGGAAGTTTCCATTGATGGAACATATTCAAGGATGTTGACCGAGAACTTCAGTATCGGGGGAACTGCCCGCTATGTTTACTCCAATCTTACTGGACACTTCTCATCTTCATCAACTGGTATTGAAGCCCGACCTGGAAGTAGCTTCGCGGTTGACCTGGCTGTCTTTTATAAGAAAGATTTATTGCTGAGTGGTAGCAATTCAAACATCGCGTTTGGTGCATCTATCTCAAATATCGGATCTAAATTATCCTATTCAAGCGAAGATAATAAAGACTTTATCCCAACAAACCTGAGACTTGCTTCAGCGTTTACAACAAACCTCGACCCTTATAATTCCATTACCTTTGCATTGGATCTAAACAAACTATTAGTACCGTCCCCACCAATATATCAATTCGACAGCAATGGCGTATTAGTGGTAGATGCAAATAACAACCCCGTGATCAAAGATGGAAAAGACCCGGACAGGTCTCTGTTAAGCGGCGTATTTGGCTCGTTTTCAGATGCACCAGACGGATTTAGTGAAGAAATAAAAGAATTTAGTGTTAGTATGGGCCTCGAATATTGGTACAATAAAATATTTGCTGCCAGGGCTGGGTACTTTCTTGAAGCGGAAGATAAAGGAAACAGAAAATTCTTTACCATTGGTGTTGGGTTCAGATATCAGGTATTCGGAATAGACTTTGCTTACCTTGTACCACAAGAACAATCCAATCCATTAGCTGAAACACTTAGATTTTCCCTGATTTTCAATTTCGATAAGTACGTGGCTGATACCGAATCAGTCACGGATTAATTTTGCTGATGATGCTTGATAGGTCTGCTCCACCACCATTCCAGACTATCACTGACTTTTCTTTCAAACATGCAGTAACACAATCTTTAGACAACGGGGTGCCAATGCATATTATCGATGCAGGTACCCAGCCAGTGATAAGGCTTGAGATTATCTTTTCCTATGGTAAATGGAATGAAAATAAAAATCAGGCAAGCTTATTTACTTCTAAAATGCTATTAGAAGGAACACATCAAAAATCATCGGTAGAAATATCGGAAATAATAGACGGCCATGGAGCATTTATAGAAGTAACCTCAGGGATGGATTATACAACGGTGTCCCTTTATTGCATTCATGAATTCTTGAAACCATTATTGGAATTATTGAGTGAGATCCTAAATCATCCTAGTATTCCTAGTAAAGAGTTGGGCAATGTGAAAAATATTCAAGCCCAGGCATTAAAAATAAATCTCGAAAAAAACAGTTATCTGGCATCTGATTATTTCAGGCAAAGTTTATTCGGACACAACCATCCTTACGGTAAAACCTTGAGTCAGCAAATTATTGATGATATTGAAAGGGATGATATTTATTCTTTTTATCAAGGGTTAAGTACAGCCCCAAAGGAATTAATTGTTTCCGGGTCAATCAATTCTGAAATAATCAATCAGATCAAAAAAGTGTTTGGAAAGCAATCCTATGCTCCAAGTGTGATCAAAACAAACCCCAAAGTTGAAACAAATAGCAGCACCAAGGTTGAAAACAAAAAAGATTCATTGCAATCTTCGCTCAGGATTGGAAAGATGATGGTTAAGAAAGATGATAAAAGCATTCACGATATTTTTATTGCAAATACTTTGCTGGGTGGATTTTTCGGGTCAAGGCTTATGAAAAATATCCGTGAAGAAAAAGGCCTGACTTACGGTATTCATTCAAGTATTCCTGTTTTAAGGAATTCAGGCTATTTTGTGATTGGCGCCGATGTGATGAAGCAGAATAGAGACCTTGCAACCCAGGAAATTTATAGTGAGTTAAAGCTGTTAAGGACTAAATTACCGACAGGGTCTGAGATGGAAATTTTAAGGAATTACCTTCTGGGCACTTTCCAGTCTGAGATCAACACCCCTTTTTCATTGGCTGATAAATTTAAGGGTGTCCATCTTTATGGCTTGGATTATGATTTTTATGATAACTTATTTACAACTATACAAAATTGCAAACCATCGGATATTACCTCCACCGCCGAAGAATATTTCCTTGAGGATTCAATGTTATCAGTGACCGTGGGCTAGTCCTGATTGCTATTATCATATATTTTTTGCTGGTTATTAACCAATGATTATCTCACTTTGGTTCAATTTAGAAACGTATAACAATAAATGACCCAATGACCCAATGACCCAATTTAACTAATTAGGATATCGCATATATGACAAATGACTCATAACTACGTATTCCTATACTTATTCACCCAATATAAACTCACTCTACCCTCAGCGACCTGGCCGGGTTTGATCTGGCCGCTTTCACAGATTGGTAGCCGATAGTTAACCAGGCAATTAGAAAGGATAACAATCCTGCCACGAGGTAAATTTCCGGACCGGCAATCGTTTTGTAGGCAAATTGAGAAAGCCATGCATTCACACCGTATATTGAAAATGGCACCGCGATCACAAATGCTATTATTACCAACTTACCGAAATCTTTTGATAAGAGCATCACGATACTTGATATTGAAGCGCCCATTACTTTCCTTATACCTATCTCTTTGGTTCGTTGTTCGGCGGTGAAAGAGGATAAAGCGAACAAGCCAAGGCAAGCGATGAATATTGCCAAGCTGGCAAATACAAAGAATAACTTGCCAATTTTCTGTTCTGCAAAATACATGTCACTAAAACGTTGGTCAAGAAAACTATAAGCGAATGGCTGATTTGGGCCAACCTCTTGCCATTTATTTTCCACTTGCTGAATTACATCCTGAACATCCTGGGAGTTGAACCTAACTGATAGATACCCGGTACTATTCCTTAGCCAAAAACACAACGGGCCAATATTTTTTCTCAAAGAAGAATAATGGAAATCTTCAACCACACCAACAATTGTATAGGTTATGATGCTGTCTCTGTTAATATCCCCAGTTGCAGGATCCCAGAAAAAATTTCCAACTTGCTTGCCAATCGGATCACCAAAACCATATTCTTTTACCGCCGTTTGGTTCAAGAGGAGACTTCGTCCATCAGAAGGAAATTCCTCCGAGAAATTCCTTCCTTCCACAATTGACATTCCCATGGTTTCCAGGTAATCATAATCGATGCCCCAGACCTGCATGTCTATTCCTGAATCTTCCGAAATGTTATCTACTGGGAAAAACACGGCATCACTACGAGCAGAAGAAGTTGGCAAGAAGGAGGATAAGCTAGCAGATTTTATTATTGCCAACGATTTTAATTCTTCTTTTAACACGCCAGCTTGTTTTCCTAATAAATAAGCATCGTGAACCACCATAACCTGGTCTTTTTCAAACCCCAGGTTTTTGTTCTGAATAAAATTTAGTTGACGATAAATAGTAACTGTCCCTACTATCAGGATGATTGTAATGCCAAACTGCATAACCACTAGGAAACTGCGAAGAATACTACCGTTTGAGCCAGTGGAAAAAACACCTTTCAAAACATTAATGGGCCTGAAAGAAGATAAGTAAAATGCCGGGTAAATCCCTGCAATTATACCGAGTATTAATCCTCCCAATAGCATGAGGGGTATAAATAAATTGTTAGCCCAGGGAATAGTAAGGACCTTGCCCGAAAGATCATTAAAGTAATCCATTGATATTGCTACCAAGACAAGGGACAAAATGATTGCCAGGAATGTGAGTAAGATAGATTCTGTAAGGAACTGTTTGACCAGATGCGAACGATAAGATCCTAACACTTTACGCACTCCTACTTCTTTGGCCCTACTGGCCGACCGTGCCGTAGAAAGGTTCATGAAGTTAATGCAAGCGATCAATAAAATGAATACCGCGATCGAAGAAAAAATATAAACATATGCCATATCTCCATTAGGTTCGATTTCTACCGCCAGATCCGATTTTAAATGGATGGAGGTGAGGGGTTGTAATTCGAATGAAGCCCTGGTGCCAGCAGCAGCAGCATCTTCCAGGGATACTCCCATGAATGATTTTACTTGCGGCCCAACATATTTTTCAACCATGCCCTGGAATTTCCCTTCCAATAATTTTGAATCTGACCCCTCTCTAAGAAGAAGATAAGTGTGAAAATTATTACTTAGCCAATTGTCATTATTTGCCCTTGAATATGATGACATCGAGATTAGAAAATTATAGTGAAAGTGGGTGTTGTCTGGAAAATCTTTATATACACCGGTAATCTGTAAAACTGTTCCACCACTGGTAGTTAATGACTTACCCACGGCGTCTTCATCCGGGAAATATTTTTCTGCCAGACTTTGATTAATTATCATGTTTTGAGGTTGGATAAGGGCTGTTTCACTATTACCGCTTATCAATTCCACTCCAAAAACTTTCGAAAAAGTAGAATCTGCATAAGCGAAATCCTCTTCCTTAAATGATCCTTCCCCTTTCACAAATATTACTGATCCTGCATTCCTGAACCTGAACGAGGATTCCACTTCCGGAAATTCAGATACCAGGGCACTGGATAATGGGGCAGGTGTTAGGGCAGCCTTAAATTCACTTCCATTGAACAAATGATCAGAAACTACGCGATAAATGCGAGCCGAATTTTTAAAGTGCTTATCGTAGCTAAGTTCGTCTATTACAAAAAGTGTGATTATCATACAGACAGCTATACCCACAGCTAGCCCTGTAACATTGATTAAAGAATAAAACCTATGTTTGGATAGGTTTCTGGCAGCAATTTTTAAATAGTTTTTGATCATGATCTTTGGAGATTGTGTTGTTAATTGGATTGTCTTTGATTGTAATTTTTTAATATTTTCAGTTCCGCCGAAGAGTTTTCTGGCTTCATCATAAGCTTCAATGAACCTCATCCCGGAGTCCATGCGCTCTTCTACCAGGATGCATATATGATCCAGTACTTCACCTTCCAATGGTTCATAGACCAACCCCCGGAATTGCAGGTCCTTTTCAATGAAATCGATATGTTGGTCAGTGAGTTTCAAGCTTCAAATCCTGGTTTAAATTGGAGTATTAGCTTCATGGTTTTTACAAAATCAGCAAACTCATTGATTTTTATTTTCACAAAAGATTTGCCGGAATCTGTTAGCATATAGTATTTCCTGATCCTTTTGCCTATGTGTACTGTTTCGGTTGTTAGCAAACCTTCTGCCTCCAGTTTGTGGAGAGTGGGATAAAGTGAACCTTCGGTTAGCATGATCTGATCTGACGACAATTGCCTTACTTTCCGGGTTATCTCGTACCCGTACATCTTCTTGTTGTCTGACAATACTTTAAGTACAATGGTTTGTAGAGTGCCTTTTAACAGTTCTTTGGAATGCATGGTCAGTTATACATAAGAGTCTTATGCATTGTTGTACGAGGGTAGTGGTTATTAGGTTACATTAATAAAGGAATGGTTCTCATAAGTACCAATTCGTTTACCAGCCGTGTCTAGGCCAGGTAAGAAATGACCGCTATTCGTCCCGAAGGGATTTAACAGGATTAGCCAATGCAGCCTTTAAAGATTGGTAACCCATGGTCAGCCAGGCGATTGAAAATGCCGCGCCTCCGGCAATTAAAAATAAAATGGGATGAATAGTGGTACGGTAATGGAATTCTGATAACCAGTTGTCCATAAAATACCATGACAATGGCGTGGCGATCACAAATGCAATTAAAATCAATTTCCCGAACTCTTTTGAAAGCAACATCACGATCCCTGCCACCGATGCACCCATAACTTTTCTGACACCGATCTCTTTTGTCCTTTGCTCAGCAG
>CBDVAV010000317.1:0-6095 GCA_965372055.1 uncultured bacterium
TGATGACAGCAACCAGCCCAGGCGGTCATTCTTTATATGTTGATGAGGATTATCAATCAGCCAGTAATGCTTCAAGTTTAATTTCACAAAGCGGTGTCAGGGATTTTTCCCCGACCGACCTCCAGAAAATGTTAGCTGGAAAGACGGTGAGGGTCTCTCCTTATATCTCAACACTCTCTGAAGGAATGAGTGGCAATGCCGCACCAAAGGATTTTGAAAGTATGTTGCAATTGGCACACTTGTATTTCACAGCCCCTAAAAAGGACGAACAGGCTTTTCAATCCATGATCACTAAAAACAAGATGTTATATCAGAACCTGATGTCCAACCCACAGTATTATTACCAGGATCAGTTGAGCAAGATTATGTCCCAGAATCATCCCCGTGGAGGTGGATTTCCGACAGTGGAAGATTTAGAAAAAATAAATTTCGAAAGGGCTTACGAGATCTATCGGGAGCGATTTGCAGATGCCAGTGATTTCAAGTTTTTCTTCGTGGGCAATTTTAACATTGAAGAAATAACCCCGTTGTTGGAACAATATCTTGGAAGTTTACCAGGCCTAAATAGAAATGAGACTTGGAAGGACTTGGGTATCAGACCACCTAAAGGTTTAGTAGATAAAGTATTAAATAAGGGGACAGACCCCAAAAGTATGGTGACCATCAATTTTACTGGTGAGAAGAGGTTTGAAAAGAAGGAGAACTATATATTGAGATCACTGGGAGAGGTATTGTCCATAAAACTGATAGAGATTCTGAGAGAGGAAAAAAGCGGGGTATATGGAGTTGGAGCATCTGGCAGTTCATCAAAATACCCAAATGAACGCTACAGTTTCCGGATAAGTTTCCCATGTGCCCCAGAAAATGTAGATGACCTGATAGCGGCTACATTTGCTGAAATCGATAAAATAAAAAAGGATGGGGTTTCAGATGAAGACCTGCAAAAGATCAAGGAAACCCAAAGGCGTGACCGTGAAGAAAACCTGAAAAAAAACCGTTTCTGGTTAAACCAATTAAGGGCATATTATTACAATCAAACAGACCTTAATACTTTCTATGATAGGGAAAAACTAACCGAGGGACTCACTTCAGATGATCTTAAGGCAGCAGCAAACAAGTATATTAACATGGAAAATTATGTTAAAGTGGTTCTAATGCCTGAAGAGTAGCAACGAACATTTTCATGTAATGGCTTTTTTATGATTCCCTCATCTATTCTATAGGGTAGATTTTGCCAAATACTTAATTATCATTACCAATGTTGACATCACTAGTATTATCCCCTAACTTGTACAAACTAACCAAGTAGGGAATCGAAATGAAGCTAATAACAAAGGGCATTGACCACTTGAACCTGGAAGTTGCCAATATGGATGAAACCATCAAGTTTTATAACGATCTATTTGGATTTGAAATAAGAAAAGATCAGCCGGAACAAAATTCCAAAATTATTGGAAATGATGATGTGAAACTTTGTCTTTATGAAACCGGAGGTTTTGAAAGATACGAGAAAACAGGATTTCATCATTTTGGATTGTATGTAGAAAACTTCGAAGAGGCAGTTGATAAATGTAAGGAATTGGGCATTAAAATCCATTACGGAGGACCAGTAAAGTGGGAAAGCTCTACCTCCATTTATATTATGGACCCTAATGGATACGAAATTGAATTGACTGAAGTAAGTGGTGGTGGTATTTGATCTTGGAATGTTCGCCCGAATGTTTATAAAAGTAAATTATGACTATGAAAAAATTAATTCTTTGTATCCCCATTCTGTTGTGCCTTCAGGCAAATTCCCAGCAACCACACTCCCACGAGCTGGGTCGTAAAATTGACTTCCCGGATATTCCTGGCTATAAAACCTTAAAATTCGATTTTCACCAACACAGTGTTTTTTCTGATGGTAGCGTATGGCCGGATATTCGTGTCGAAGAAGCTATAAGGGATGGACTCGATGCTATTTCGCTCACTGAGCATTTGGAATATCAACCCCACAAGGAAGATATACCCCATCCCGACAGGAACAGGGCTTACAATCTGGCCTTGAATTACGCAAAAGATCAGGGACTGTTAATCGCCAATGGCTCAGAGATCACCCGTTCAATGCCCCCAGGACATACCAATACAATTTTTATTGCTGATGCCAATAAACTTCTAATTGAAGATTCTATTGAAGTTTTCAGAGAAGCCAAGAACCAGGGAGGATTTACTTTTTGGAACCACCCAAACTGGATTGCACAAGTTAAGGATGGAATGGTGAAACTTACAGATATGCATAAGAAATTAATTGCCGAAGGCTTATTGCACGGTATTGAGGTAGTCAATGATCTCACCTATTCGGCCGAGGCTTTACAAATAGCTTTGGACAACAACCTCACTATTATGGGCACTTCTGATATTCATGGTTTGGTTGATTGGCAATATGAAATAAACCAGGGCGGCCATCGTCCGATCACATTGGTATTTTCAAAAGAAAAGTCATTGGAAAGTATTAAAGAGGGTTTGAAAAACCAAAGGACAGTTGTATGGTTCAATAACCTTTTGATAGGGAAAAGTGAATTTATAGTTCCATTAATTCAGCAATCCTTATCAATAAAAAGGGCTAATTACCCAGGCAAGTACGATGTGCTTTCGGTGGTAATAGAGAATAATTCAGATGCAGAATATTTTCTTGAAAATCAATCAGGATTTACCTTTCATTCAGATCAGGATTTGATAACCATTGCACCTCATACAACCAAAATATTGGAAATTAAAACCAAGGAAAGGATAGAGACCCTTGATATTAAATTTAAGGTGCTAAATGCAATAACTGCCCCTGGTGTACATCCCGAGATAACCCTGGAAATTAAGGTGGAATGATACGAGCTCAATTTGAGAATAATATACTTGTGTAACAAATTGATTTTTGATAGCCTAATTGGATAGGGTAACTCTTTAAAATTCAAACCCTTGATTTTTTGCAAGAGCTTTCTTTTTGATTGATTGTTACAATAGATTTTTCAAACTCTTTTTACTTTTACCTCTTCTTTGAAATCTGATTCCTTTATAATCTTTATCTTTCATAAATCTCCCTGCCTAATCTTACCTGTACTCATAATTTCAAAATAATATGGTATTTGCAAATTTAATATTTTGTCCCTCGCCTCTAACCAACATTTTGTATAAATCCTTACTAAATCCCAATAATTAGTAGACTTTGGCTGTTTAAAATAAAAAAGACCAATAGGATATTTCTTTATTGCTTCTATCACTACCTGAGCTTTTCTAAATCATCATCTTGGCTAAATAATACGCCATTATTTTTACTTACAATTTTTACAATTTGTTCATCAGTTGCTTTTTTTCCCAACCCTTTTGCATTTGTAGTATGTATCACCTTAATTTCTTTGGGCATTAACTCAAATTGATTTAATGCTTCAGCGATATATTGCGAAGTGCATTCATCAAAATATACAAGCATCATTAGGCCGCAAATTTTATTGCATCGTGAACATACTCTTGATTTAGATCATATAAATCAGCAATAAATTGAGAATCCTCCCCACCTCGATGCAAACTTAAAATCGTTGATACTTTAATATTGGTTCCACCTATAATTGGCGCGCCATATTGATTATTTGGATTTACAACAATTGAACTGCTCCTACCTCTAGGATAATACTGTGAGGCGAATTTTTTATAAAAATCCATGTTTTCGGAGAATTGAAGTATTATTTTTTGAATAGCAAACTGTCTTCTTTTATCCAATGAAATTATATCTTCTCCAACTTGATGAAGTAAATCGCTTCCAGAACACAGAAATTCTTCCAATGCAAATGGATAGGCTGTGTTATGGTGTTTGCTTAAAATATTATGAGCCTCAATAATCTTCTTTGTAGGAACGCCTTTCTTTTTTAAATGATAGAAAACATATGTTTCAATCAGTGTATGAAAGTTTACTGTAATTACTTCTCCTGATTCGTAAAAGTAACCATCGTGTATCTTCTTAAATTCACCGCTTACATATCTGTTAAACCAATATCGGATTCTTGAATTATCAATACCTAATATACCAGATGCGTCCGACACTGTATAAATCCCCAAACCAAATTTTGATTCCATATTCAAACACTTTTAGTTAATGATTTATAGTCTAATCACCTATTCGTATTAGCCAAAGTAACATTAAATCTAGAACCATCAGTCAATGTACGATTATTAAATCTAAAAGTAAATTCATTAACATATTCTGCTCAGATGTTTATTACTTTGATGACCAATGCCCGATATCTTCTTCCTCCAAATATACCTTTTTGGCAATATGTGGATAATCCGTAATAATCCCATCAACTCCCCAGCCTATAATCTTTTTCATTTGCTTTTCCTCATTTATAGTCCAGGGTATCACCTTCAATCCTCTTTTATGAAGGTTGCGTACTTTTCTTTTGTTTAGCAGTTTATAATAAGGGCTATAGATTTCGGGTTTAAAACCCAGGTTGGCCAGGTTTGTATCGATGGATTTAATGTTGGCTACCAATGCTGCCAATCTTACCTTTGGGTATTGCTGATTCCAGTATTTCAACACCCTGAAGTCGAAAGACTGGATATTAACCCTTTCCCAGGGAAGATAGGCATCAATGACCTCATAAACCAGATCGGAAAATTCTTTGGGAGGAGGGTGAGAGGTGTTGTCCGTGGATCTTTCGGTTTTGATATCGATATTGTAATCCACTTCGAAAAAAGTATAGTTTTTTATATTTCTTTCAACCGCCTTAATTACCTCGCTTAATAATGGTTTGGATACTTTCATTTTTTGCTGGCCAGGAAAACCAGGATTCCCAATGGAACCGCAGTCAAATTTTTTTATTTCATCATAGTTGTATTGATAGATATTATGTTTTTTTTCCTCATCTTTATTGATCTTCCCCCCCTCGCTATTCAGGCAGATTTCGTGGTTCATAAAAGGTTCATGGGACACCACGATCAGGCCATCCTTAGACACCACCACATCCATTTCAATGGTTGTTACGCCGCTATCTAAAGCAGCCAGAAATCCAGGAATAGAATTTTCAGGCAAAATCCCCCTGGCACCTCTATGCCCCTGGATGTCAATTTGTTGCGCTTGCAATTCCATTGACAAACCAGATATAAATAACACTACAGTTAAAATGTATTTCATATTGACTTTGATTTTACCTTTTGGTTAATGGAATAACCACTAAATTAGCTTCAATTATGGAAAAATTATCCATCAAAAGCATTTATTGGTTCTTGATTTTTCTTCTTTCAATAAGCCTGGTCCAGGCAATAGTGAAATATTTTAGCCCGTACTATTTCAAGGTTGTACAAATGGGTATTTTATCGATGATTATGATCTTGTTTGGGCTAAAACTTAAAATCAGCAAAATCTTTGTTTTTATTTTTGGGACAATCTCTTTAGCACTGGTTACGTTACTTTATATGGTAGTATGGAATTAACATTATGCTAAGAATATCCCGGTTTTATGTTCCAATAATGGTTGTTTTCTTTTCCAGTTGCTTATCACTTGAGTCAGTAAAATTTGAGAAATTGGTAAACACCCGGATAGTAGATATCTCCGGTCAGGATATTACTTTACAAACCGATGCCCAGTTTTTTAATCCCAATAAAATAAAAGGAACAATAAGGGATATATCTATTGATGTTGCTATTAGGGATCAGAAAATTGCCCACCTAATGGAAGAATCTGAGGTTAAAGTAATGAAGAACGAGAGATTTACTGTCCCGATCCAACTTACCATCAAGATAAAATCTTTAAAAAAGGACTTGTTGGGAAATTTGATCCAGCTTGTAAGATCCCGCAAAATCGAGTTGACTTACTCTGGGTATATAAGCTTTAAAGCATATGGAATTGGGTATAAAATTCCGATTGATTATCAAGAACAGGTGGAAATCCGCCTATAGTTAGTGTATCTTTTTCAATGCTTCCCGTTATTTAATAAATGATTGTAAGATATCTAATTCTATTAATTCCTTTATTTATTGGCCAGATTGGCATCGCTCAACAGGCCGATCTCATCTTTTCCAAAATCAAATCTGTCCCCAATGAAATGCTCAATAGAAGGCAGTTCAG
>CBDVAV010000318.1:0-6091 GCA_965372055.1 uncultured bacterium
GTGCTATTTGGAAACGGGCTTAGACAAACCTCCGAGTTTACTTATTGCGGAAATCCTTAACTCATATTTATTAGGTGGAACCATCCTAATTATATTGCTGTTTTTATCTGCATTGGTTTCTGGGTCGGAGGTTGCCTTTTTTTCACTTACTAATGACAATATTGAGAAATTGCAGAAAAGCAATCGTCCGTCTGAAAAAAAAGTAGTGAGGTTGCTCAAAAATCCAGGAATCTTGCTGGCTACAATTCTAATCCTTAACAATTTCATCAATATAGCATTTGTTACGTTGTCCACTTTTCTTAGCTGGAAATTTATGGGAATTCGAAACCCAGAAGGTGTGATTGTGGCCGCACTCACATTGATTGTCACTTTCTTGATCGTATTTTTCGGGGAATTGATGCCAAAAGTATATGCCAACCAAAATAATGTGCAGTTTGCTAAAATCACTGCACCTATTTTGATTTTGTCTGAAGCGATATTCAAACCCTTTTCTTGGATGTTGATCAACATGAGCAGTGTTATTGAAAAACGGTTCAAGAAAAAGGGATACGAAATTTCTGTAGATGAACTCCATCAGGCCTTGGAACTGGCATCTAGTGAAGTGGACTCTGATGAAGAAAAAGAGATACTTAAAGGAATTGTGAACTTTGGAACGCTAACAGTTAAACAAGTGATGCGAACAAGAGTGGACATCACAGCTTTTGATATTGATTATGATTTTCATGAACTGCTAGAAAAAATAAACAAATCCGGATATTCGAGGATTCCAGTGTTTCATGAAACAATTGATAATATCAAAGGGATACTTTACATAAAAGATTTATTACCCTACATCGGTAAAGACGAGAGCTTCAAATGGCAAGAGAATATTCGTCCCAGTTACTTTGTGCCCGAAAACAAAAAAATCGATCTATTGCTCAAGGACTTTCAAGAGAAAAGGGTACATATGGCAATAATCGTGGATGAGTATGGCGGTACTTCGGGATTAATTACCCTTGAAGATATAATAGAAGAAATTGTTGGCGAGATCAGCGATGAGTTTGATGAAGATCAAACTGAATATAAAAAGCTTAGTGAAAACTCATACGTTTTTGAGGGAAGGACGTCCCTTAATGATTTCTGCAAAATAACTGGTTTGGAAACAAAAGTATTTGATGGGATAAAAGGAGAGAGTGAATCTTTGGGCGGCCTTATCCTCGAAATCAACAACAAATTACCTCATGTAGGGGACAAGATCAAGATTGATAATTTCGTTTTTACACCAGAGGCTGTAGACCGTAAAAGAATCAAAAGGGTAAAAGTGTTGATCATGGATAATTCTGATAAATGAGAATGGGATATTCGTGGAGAATATCAATGATGCTTTCATTTTGTGCTATCCTGCTTGGAAGTTGTACAAAAAACTATTTGCCAAAACCTCGTGGGTACAATCGAATTGATTTGCCTGAGCAAACCTACCAGCAATTACCGGACACCTTCCCTTATGCTTTCGAATTCTCAAAACATGCTAAAATATTCAGGGATTCTTCCTGGATTGCCGAGAAATACTGGATAGATCTTTTTTACCCCCAAATGGTGGCTAACGTGCAGATAACTTATAAACCTGTAAAAGGCAGTAAAAAACTCCTTGAGGAATATATCAACGATACCTATAAGCTAACTTCAAAGCACCAGATAAAAGCTTATGCCATTGATGAATCGATAGTTCAAACACCTAGTGGGAAAACAGCAGTAATTGCTGAATTAAGTGGGGAAGTTCCGAGCCAATTCCAATTTTTTTGCACTGATTCTGTAAAACACTACTTGAGAGGTGCCTTGTATTTTAGAACTTCACTTAAAAATGACTCACTTGCACCTGCGATTGAATTTATCAAGAAGGACATTATGCACATGATAAATACTTTGGAGTGGAATGAAGATTTTGTCCCTGACCTTCAACCATCAGATTAAACATGTCAGGTTTTTTTGATACAGGCATTGAATACCTCAAAGGTGTCGGCCCTCAAAAAGCAGATCTTCTTAATAAAGAGCTAAAGATATTTACCTTTGGCGATTTGATCCATTACTATCCGTTCAGACATGAGGATAGAACAAAATTTTACAAAATTGGTGAAATACATGAGGATTTACCGTACATCCAAGTGGTAGGGGAACTGAAGCGATTAACTCCATTTGGCTACGGCAGAAAAAAAAGATTAACAGCCAGGTTGGTAGATGACACTGGTGAAATTGAACTGGTTTGGTTCAAAGGGGTTCAATGGATTATTAAGAAATTAAAACCAGGTCAAACCTATATCGTGTTTGGGAATCCAACTCTTTTTGGGAGGAAATTAAACATTGCCCATCCAGAAATAGAATTGTACAATCCTCAAAGCTTGCCAACAGGTTACTTACAGCCAGTATACCCCAGTACCGAGAAGCTGAAAAATAAGTATCTTGACAGTAGGGCGATTTCAAAACTAACGAAAACACTAATCGCCCAAGCGTTTCCAAGGATCAAAGAAAATTTCAGTGATGGAATATTAAGTGAATTTAAACTAATCCCTAAAGCAGAGGCTTTAAAGAATATCCATTACCCTGAAAATCCGGATGCACTTCAGAAAGCCCAATTCAGGTTAAAATTCGAGGAACTTTTTTTCATTCAATTAAGGCTTCTTAAACTAAAGATCAACAGGATTAATAAATACAAAGGACAGGTATTCAATTCGGCTGAGTTGGTAACAGAGTTCTATGAAAAACATATACCATTTGAACTGACCAATGCCCAGAAAAAGGTTGTTAAAGAGGCTTATAAAGATATGCGATCTGGGAATCAGATGAACCGGCTGCTGCAAGGGGATGTTGGAAGTGGAAAGACAATAGTAGCTTTTTTATCTATGCTGCTGGCAGTTAACGGGGGAGCCCAGGCGGCAATGATGGCTCCTACTGAAATTTTATCCATTCAACATTACAATGGCCTGAAGGTTTTCGCTGAAAAAATTGGGCTACGGATTGCACTGTTAACAGGTTCAAGTAAAACCAAAGACAGAAAGATCATTCACGAATACCTGAAGTCCGGGGACTTGGATATCATTGTGGGGACCCATGCCTTGCTGGAAGAAATTGTCCAATTCAAAAACCTTGGATTGGCAGTAATAGATGAACAACATAGGTTTGGGGTGGCTCAGAGATCTAAATTATGGAGAAAGAACAAAGACCGCTATCCCCATATCATGGTAATGACTGCTACACCTATTCCCAGAACACTGGCCATGGCATTGTATGGAGATCTTGATATCTCGGTAATTGATGAAATGCCTGCAGGTCGTAAACCTATTAAAACTGTTCACCAATATGATTCAAATCGGCTTAAAGTTTGGGGATTTGTAAATAAACAAATTGCAAAGGACAGCCAGGTTTACATAGTTTATCCCTTAATTGAGGAATCCGAAAAAATGGATCTTAAGGACTTGATGGATGGTTATGAAAGTGTTTGTAGGTCTTTTCCTGATATTCCCGTAAGTATTTTGCATGGTAAAATGAAAAGTGAAGCCAAGGATTTTGAGATGCAAAGATTTATAAAAGGTGAAACAAAAATAATGGTAGCCACCACGGTAATCGAAGTAGGCGTTGATGTCCCCAATGCTTCAGTGATGATCGTGGAAAATGCCGAAAGGTTTGGGCTGGCACAACTTCACCAATTAAGGGGACGTGTGGGCCGGGGGGCTGACCAATCATTTTGTGTGCTAATGACCAAGTACGAACTCACCAGGGAGGCCAGGGTGAGAATAGAGACCATGGTAAGAACCAACAATGGATTTGAAATTGCCGATACTGATTTGCAATTGAGAGGCCCAGGTGATCTGATGGGCACACAGCAAAGCGGGGCTTTGGACCTATTGATCTCTGACCTGGCCAAGGATGGTAAGATCCTGCAAGCCGCCAGGCAAGCAGCACAGAAACTAATGAGCGATGATCCGAACCTGGAAAAAAAAGAGAATCAAAGGATTAGGACTCATATTGATAGCCTTAAGAAAACGGTGGTTAACTGGAGCAGGGTGAGCTGATTGAGTTAGAGTTAGAGTGTGAGTTTGAGTCGTCCCTCATTCCACTAGGAGGGTAAATGTGAGTTGAAGTTCAGGGTCGACTTTGAGATTGAGTCTCAGTGAGGAAATGTTAGAATTTCAGGTATTTGGTTAGTAGTCTCACTATCCTTATAATCCAAGCTGGGATACTACGAACGACTTTAGTTTAGATGCTGAAACAAGTTTGCCTTTTGGCAGGCAGGTTCAGCATGATTGGCAATAGCTTAATGTTGTAGGTTATGATTACATCAATCCCCTATATTTTAATCAAAACCAATTAACTTTAGGAAGCCCAAGCACTAACTAGCGGTGAAAACCAAGGTAAAATTAACTATTGAGCAAGCGGTTTCGAGGTATCTATTTTATAAAACCAAGGAATCAAAGACGGACTTTTCGAAGTATGTAGAGGAGATGGATGAGTCTTATGGATCAAAATTTAAACTGGAGTACCTAGATCAGTCTTATGTTGATTTCCTTGCTGCCCGATTAGCAATTGACTGTCATGGTTTGCGGTATCTTTATCAGGATGAAATTGCTGCCAAAATTCTCAAGCAATTAATAAAGAGTTTTATTGGAGATATTGACAGCGGTATAAAGAAACATTACAAGGCTGAATTTTATTTCTACTCTGAAATCATGCTTTTATATGATAATGGGAAAGAAAAAGCCAGGCAAATAGGTTATGAAAGAATTGCAGAAAAATTCCTACAAGAAATACTTGGTGACAGACTAAATCAATTCATGGTGGAAACCCATGCACATGAGAAAGAAATCAGTCCTATCTTTACTCGTTTAACAGTAAACTTACTTGCTTCATCAAAGCTCAATTGGGAAGGACTAAGCAAGAGGGCTGAAGTAGAATAAGTATCTCTTGCTCTATCAAATTTCTTTTTTCCATTCAGCGATCGACTTCTTATTATTATAAACGTAGTCCATGTTCCCAGCTGCTGTTGCCAATTCAATGGACTTTTCGGCGTTTTTTATTGCTTCTGTATATTTGTCCAATTTTGCCAATATCCTTGACTTTAACCTGTAACTCCAGTATTTATCGCTATTTTCCTCGAGGTAACTGTTTATCCATTCAAGTGCTTTGCCCATATCGCGATTGGTCTCAAAATAGTAGTTTGCCGCAGTATAATAGTCATCGGTTGTGACTTTCTCTGAATCACCCATTATCTCATCAATTTGCACCAATATTTGAGCATCTACTTCGGTCTTCAGGTTCATTTCAACTTTTGTGTTTTCCCAGGTAAAGCCTAGAGTTCCAGAATTTTCAGTGACATTGGCAAAATAAAATGTAAATGATTCCGCTTTAACAGGGGATTGTTGTGTTTTCACTGAAAATCTCAGAAAATCTTCTTTCCCGTCATAATCGGTTCCCCATGAAATTTTCTTATTGATGATGATTGTCCAGTCATTTTTTCCTGGTATAGAGTAAATAGAATATTCCCCAGCAGGAATTTGGTTTCCCTCCAACGCAATGTTGGTACTAAAAGTAATTTTGGTGGACATATTTGCTCCTGTCCGCCATACTTCACCTTCCCTGGTGAGATCAGTAAACATATCCCTTTTTCTTAATCTGGGCCTTGAATACTCAATGGTGACATCAGTAAATCCAATAGTTTGCTTGATTGAAGCTGCAGGGCTGGCTGCCGGTGTTTTTATCTGTGAATATGCCAGACAAGATAAAAGCAATATCAAGGTGGAGGTTAATTTGTATTTGTTCATTGTCTTGGTCAGTTAAGTTTAGGTTTAAAGAACTTAAAATTAAGTAAAAGAAATGGAATCCTAAATAATAAATTTTAAATCTCAAAATCCGAACCCAAAATCATATTTCAGTTAAATTATTCTATCAATAAAATACCTTTATCAATAATGATTTCACCAACAACTTTTACTGTTGCCTTTGGAAAGAATAACCACTGAACACCTGTTCCACCAACCTTCCCGCCAATTTCCAAATTGTTGCCAAGACTTAACCTCACTACTCCTGCGCCATATCCATAATATGGAATGAATTCATATTC
>CBDVAV010000319.1:0-6072 GCA_965372055.1 uncultured bacterium
CGAGATAAACTCAAAATTAGTAGTGTCAAACCTTGATCCCAACCGCACCTATTTAAAATTGATTGGAGAAGACAAACTTGATCCTGAGATAACAAAACAAATAAAAAGATTCAAGCTTAGGGGAAGTTCCGGGAAAGTAAATTTAGCCCTTGACCGGGTACCGGAATTTAAATGCAGACCAGGTGATGGAGATCATATTCGTGGTGACATTGCCATTGCTCCCAGTATTGATTATCTGGAAAAAGCAAAATCTTTGGGAAACTGCTTAATTATTGGGTTAAATAGTGACAGTTCCGTTACCAAACTTAAAGGTGCCGGCAGACCAATATATGAGCAGGAAGCCAGGGCACGTATTATAGCTGCTTTGGAATTTGTAGACATTGTGATTATGTTTGACCAGGAGACCCCATACGATTTGATCAACCATGTTAAACCTGATGTTTTAGTTAAAGGAAATGACTATTTGGCAGAAAATATCGTTGGCGCAGATATTGTTAAGTCAAAAGGAGGAGAAGTGGTAACAATTAACTTGGTAAAAGGTTATTCAACCTCAGCATTAATAGAAAAAATAAATCAATTAAATAATTAATACTATGGGAGTAATAATAATAATGATCTTTTTTGGAATTGTTAGTTACGTGGTAAGCAACAGGTTAAAATCAAAATTTGCAAAATACTCTAAAATTGGCCTACAGTCAGGGTTATCAGGGAAAGAGATCGCGGAGAAAATGTTAAGCGATCATAGTATTTATGACGTTAAGGTTACTGCAGTCAAAGGTAAGTTAACTGACCACTACAATCCCGCCACCAAAATTGTTAATTTAAGTGAAGCCGTATATAATGGCAGAAGTGCTGCTTCGGCAGCAATTGCAGCACACGAATGTGGTCATGCTGTACAACACGCTACCGCTTATGGCATGCTGGAATTACGCTCTACATTAGTACCATTACAAAATGTAAGTGCCAAAGTGATCAATTTTATTTTTATGACAATGTTATTTGGAGCTTTCTTTCTTCCTACGATGATACCCTACCAATTAGCACTTCCTATTATTATTGGATGTTATGCAATATTTACATTGTTCGCTTTTATTACACTGCCGGTAGAGTTTGATGCCAGTAAACGTGCTTTGCAATGGATTACTGACAGGCATATTGTAAATGACAATGAACATGCAATGGCAAAAGACGCTTTGAAATGGGCTGCCATGACCTATGTTGTTGTAGCTGTTGGATCTTTAGTAACCCTTCTTTATTATGTAATGATGTTCCTGGGAGTCAGGGATTGATTTATTTTTCACTGATACATCAACATTACCCCTTTTATTAAACTATGAATTTTAATCTAACCGAAGAACAACTTGCTGTGCGGGATGCCGCCAGGGATTTTGCACAAATTGAACTTCTTCCGGGAGTAATTGAGAGGGATAACAATCAGCAATATCCCACAGAACAAGTTAAAAAGATGGGAGAGTTAGGGTTTCTAGGCATGATGACAAATCCTAAATACAATGGTGGGGGAATGGACTCCGTTTCATACGTGTTGGCATTGGAAGAGATTTCAAAGGTTGATGCGTCTTGCTCGGTAATAATGTCTGTCAATAATTCTTTGGCATGCTGGGGGCTTGAAAAGTATGGATCAGAAGCACAAAAGCAGAAATATTTAACCAAAATGACCACTGGCGAAGTTATTGGAGCATTTTGTCTTTCAGAACCCGAGGCAGGGTCTGATGCTACAAAACAGCATACTACCGCCTTGGATATGGGTGACCATTTTCTGCTTAATGGAACCAAAAACTGGATAACAAACGGGAATACTGCAGGAACATATATCGTGATGGCCCAAACCGATGCAGCTAAAAGGCACAAAGGCATTAACGCATTTATTGTAGAGAGGGAAATGGAAGGAATTGATATCGGGAAAAAAGAAGATAAGTTAGGAATTCGAGGTTCTGACACACATTCAGTTATGTTCAATGATGTGAAAATCCCCAAAGAAAACCTTATCGGGGAGGATGGCTTTGGATTTTCCTTCGCCATGAAAACCCTTAATGGGGGGAGGATCGGGATTGCTTCACAAGCATTAGGTATTGCCAGCGGTGCTTATGAGCTGGCTTTAAAATACTCAAAAGAAAGAAAAGCTTTTGGGAAATCCATATCCCAGCATCAGGCTATCCAATTTAAGCTTGCAGACATGGCCACCCAAATTGAAGCTGCCAGACTACTTTGTTTTCAAGCTGCATCATTAAAGGATCAAGGCCGTGATTTTGTGAAACAAGCTGCCATTGCTAAACTATTTGCCTCGCAAGTTGCAATGGAGGTAACAATTGAAGCAGTACAAATACACGGCGGGTATGGTTACGTAAAAGAGTACCATGTTGAAAGATTGATGAGAGACGCCAAAATAACCCAGATTTATGAGGGCACATCTGAAATTCAAAGAATAGTCATATCCAGGGAGATGTTACGTTAATATTATATATTCTCGGATATGTGCAAATTGAAAACAAACTGTATCATTTTAATAATCAATTAAATTTTATTAGATTTGTACAACCTAAAAATCCTTTAATAATTTTCAGAGCTAAACCTTACCCAAAATAATTAAATTATGGAAGATTATAACAAGTTTATCGAATCACTAGGGATTAGATTCGTGAAAGCAAGTAATATAAATATATTACAATCTGTGACTGTTGAAGATTATATTGAACCCGAGGATTCAATATTAATAGTGAACAGGGGAGAAATAAAATTTGGCCAAGACAATAAGACGGTGCTTGAAGGGGAAATGTTGTTCTTGCCAGGGGGAAGGAATTTCCCGATCACTTATGGTACAGGAAAACCTGTAAGCCTTAAGAATGAAGAGTTCCTCACTAAGAAAAAGAACTATTTCAGGAGCTATATTAATATTGATTCTGACGACCCAAAGTATGAGGATTTCACTTACATTAATTTCGAAGCGAAGGTATTTGATTCAGTAAATTTCTTTGCATCATTGGACATACCTCCATTCATATTAAATGACCCTGAAATAACTTCAATCATAAACCGAATATTGAGAGAACGGGCTAATGAGATGGAAGGTAAAAACAGAGTGATAAAATTATCAACTGATCACTTAGTAGTTGAGATAGTGAGGTATATAATCAAGCACAGGTTGTTTGTTGAACAATTGGCAACAAACAGCACATACTTCAAGGACCCCAGATTAATTGATATCTTCAACTATATCAAAGAAAATATTGGTGGAGACCTTTCCAATAAAACATTAGCAGGAGTAGCCAATGTTTCAGAAGATTATGTAGGTCAATATTTCAAGTTGTTAACCGGGATCAACCCCCAGGATTATATCGAATATCAAAGGATGGAAGAAGCTGTTAAGCTGCTGAGAACTACCAAGAAATCTATCCGGTTTATTGGAAAAGAAGTGGGTTATAAAGACACCGCTTATTTCTGCAGGCGGTTTAAAATGATGTTTGGAATCCCCGCAGGAAAAATGAGGAGGCGCGAAACGCTAATGAACCTTTAACTTGGAATTGTAATCGTTTATTACCTTAGCAATTTTAATTAACAAATCGAATTTTTTTTCCACACCATTGCCAATCACAATGATGTCGGCACCTGCTGATAATGCGGCAGATGCGGCTTCTTGGGTTTTGATACCACCCCCCACGATAAGGGGAATGCTTATATTGTTCTTAACGGACTTGATCATCTCGTATGGAACAGGATATTTCGCTCCGCTTCCAGCATCAAGATAGATGGTCTTTATACCCAGCATCTCCCCTGCCAATGCAGTAGAAACGGCAATTGCACTATTATTTAAGGGGATTGGCTGAGTGTTGCTAATATAAGCCACAGTGGTGTCATTGTTGCCCACGATCATATATCCGGTTGAAATTACCTCTACATCCATTTGCTTCAGCAAGGGGGCGGCTTGCACTTGTTGGCCGATTAAATATTCTGGGTTTCTTCCCGAAATCAAGGAAAGAAATAATATACCATCTGCATGTTTGCACAAATGATAAGCGTTTCCGGGGAAGGTAACAACAGGAATTTCACAACTTGATTTTATTGATTTGATGATTGATTCCAGTTGATCATTCAAAATGAGACTGCCACCTACTAAAAAATAATCCAATTCACATTCCACACCCGTATCTATTAATCTCTTAAGATGGGCAGTGTCACATTTATCAGGATCAATAAGAACTGCCAGTCCCTTTCTGCCCAACCTGTTCAATTCATCAAATGTTTGCAATATTTTCATTTATTGATTTTCTCATTGAATAAACTCTTCCAATTTTTCCCTGGCTATAATTAATATGAACAAGGTGATTATTTCAAGGACGCCTTTCAAAAAACCTGATCCATCCTCCTCTTCTTCGATTACCTCTTCTTCTTTTACCACTTGCCCTGCTTCACTAATCACAGATTTTTCTTCAGGCTTGGATTTCTTTGTTCCCCGCCAGGGAATCAAGGTCTTGGTAAACTTATAAGCCAATACAAGTGATCCGGTAATTATCAAACCGGCAATAATCCCTCTTTCAATTTTGCCAATTGACCCACCAATATTAAGCATGATTTTCTCTTTGAATTTCTCAGAAGCAATTGATAATCTTTCCTTCTGTTCAAAAAATCCCTCCTTTATAATTGTCACTTTATTTAAAAATTTTCAATAAATATGATTGTATTTTACTTTCAAGTTTAAACTTGTTCTTAAAGATAATTACAAGCAACAGCAACAAAAGATAAAAAGCACCTATTACTAAAAATCCAAGATAACTGCTGCTAAGCCACAAATTAATAACAATTCCCACTGTCAAGCTCAAGAATAGCAGTATTATGATAGCAAGCGTACATAAAATGATCAATAATATCAATCGTGAAGCTATTATTGCGGCATCCTCCTTTAATTCGATCTTTAAGATTTCCAGTTTGTTTTCGACGTAACCGGAAAGATTCTCAATTATAGAGTCTAATTTGAGAAAATTCAATAAGCCTTTCTTCTCACTCACAGGGCTAAATTTAAAACTCTGTCTTCAAATTATATGTATAAGTCTGAGAAAAAAGCTCTAAAGCGATCAAACACATAGAATAAAAGAGGAAAGTGAAGCGAATTTACCATAAAATCAATCGATTTTTTTCCCTCATCATCTAATCTTAATCCCTGTGTTAAGTCTTTGTTAACTTTTAACATTTGGTTAATTATTGACCAATACATTTACTTACTTTGCCGGAGTTATTGATCAAATTCCAAATTAAAACGATGAAATTAATAACCAGGTTTACCCAAAGTGCTGTAATCTTTTTTTTGGTTACCGTCCTATTAACCAACAACATTTGTGCACAGGATATTATTAGTAGTAAATATGGAGAGGGGGTTCGAATAACCGCCCAAGACTCTTCATTCAGTTTGAAATTCGGGGCTAGATTTCAAACCTTGTATGAAGGCATTCTAAACCGCACCACTGATGAATACAATGATAAACTTCTGATCAGAAGAGCAAGGTTAAACTTCGATGGTTTTGCATTTAATCCAAATTTAACATTCAAGTTAACATTAGGCTTAACGAACGGAGATACAAAAGCCGGACAAATACCACAAGCAGGCAACACTGCAGCCATAATCTTTGATGCTTTTTTGAAATGGAAATTCAGCAAAAACTGGGAACTCTGGGTTGGGCAAGCTAAACTCCCTGGAAACAGGGAAAGGGTAATATCCTCTCAAAAACTTCAATTAGTGGACCGAAGCCTGGTAAATTCAAGTTTTAATATTGACAGGGATCTCGGGCTTCAAATCAGGCACAAAAATAAAGTCGGAAATGCCTTAATAAGGGAAATGTTCTCCGTGTCAATGGGAGAAGGCAGGGATATCATTGCCGACAACGTTGGAGGATATGACTATACGGGAAGAATTGAGTTTTTGCCAATGGGTGAATTCACCAACAAAGGAGATTACTTTGAATCAGATCTTAAACGTGAACCTTCACCTAAACTTGCCATTGGACTAACCTATGATGTCAATAAAGGTGCTGGTAGACAAAGGGGGCAATTAGGTGACTTTGT
>CBDVAV010000320.1:0-6043 GCA_965372055.1 uncultured bacterium
TCACATTTTAACTATGTTGAAGCTTATGTTGACAGAACTGGGGATGTTAAGGGATTGATGAAAAACAACCATTACGCAGTTAGTGCAATGGCAAGGTATAAAATCAGTGGACAGACTGCGGTAATTGTTGGGGTCGACCAACCAATAACAGAACATACTCAAAACAATCCACCGCCAAATGTGAGTTTTGGTATTGAAATTTCAACCAGTAGTCACGCATTTCAGGTATTCTTTGCCAATTTTAATGGCATTGTACAACAGGAAAACAATACGTTTAACAGAAATAATTTTGTAGATGGTGAATTCCTTATTGGTTTTAATATTACTCGATTATGGTCATTTTAGAATGATTAGAATGATTTTTAATAACTCAATCTAAATAGAAGCCTCCGTGATCCAGTAATTACGGGGGCTTCAAACATAAATGGGAATATGAAAGGGAAGAAAACAAGTAATCGTAGAAAATTCCTAAAATCAAGCTTATTGGCCAGTGCTGTTGCAATTACTGCTTCATCCTGTAATGAAGGCATTGATGGAAAGCAAAAAGATGATAAAGAAAAAATAAAAGCCCTCACCACTGATGGTAAACTAGTGGAAGTTGATCCATCGGTAGTACAAAAGGTCTCCCATGAACCAGTTTCCAGATCCGAAGCCCGCAAAGGAGTACCGGGAAAAAAATTCGTGATGGTGATTGATTTATCACGGTGCAGAAACGCAAGAAAATGCATATCAAAATGTCAGGAAATGCACTTTCTCCCCCCTGAAGATGAATGGATTAAAGTCTTCTTGATGCAGGACAGCAGTGATACCGCACCCTACTGGTTTCCCAAACCCTGTTTCCATTGTAATCAACCACCTTGTGTAAAAGTTTGCCCGGTGGGGGCAACCTATAAACGTAGTGATGGCCTGGTGCTTATTGACAATGAACGTTGTATTGGTTGCAAATTTTGTATGACTGCCTGCCCATATTCCTCAAGGGTTTTTCATTGGAAAGAGCCTGAATACGACGAAGAAACATCAAAAAAAACCTATTCACCGGAAACCAGTGTCCCAGCTTTGGTAGGTACAGTTGGGAAATGTGATTTTTGTCCTGATATGGCCAGAAAAGTGAAATTGCCAAAATGTATTACAGGCTGCCCAAATGGTGTAATATTTTTCGGTGATAAAAATGAGGACATCGTTACCAATGGAACGGAGACATTTAGGTTCAGTGAATTAATACATGATAGGGCAGGTTATCATTTTATGGCAGAGTTGGGAACGGAACCTAACGTGTACTACTTGCCACCGGTCGAACGCATGTTTGATTATACAAAAGGGTTTAATACCCTGACTAAAGAACAACAAAAATTTTATAAAAAATCCATAGTTAAAAAGCATTGATTCATTAATGGAACTCGATCAAAAATCAACCAGGGCTTTAAGCTTTTTTGCTTCTCAAATGATAACCATAAGCAAGACAGGTATTTTCAGGCTTATCGTTTTACTATTTTTCATTGGAGGGGGATTTTATGCCTTGGTTGTCCAAATTGTTGAAGGGCATATTGTCACTGGTATGAGGGATAATGTGGTTTGGGGTATTTATATAGCCAATTTTATTTTCTTTATTGGTATTAGCTATGCCGGTGCACTTATTTCGGGCATACTTCATTTATTACGGGTGAAATGGCGAACTCCAATTATAAGGATTGCAGAGATCATTACTGTTATATCAACTATAATCGGCCCTGTATACATATTATTATGTATGGGGCGATTAGACAGGTTACATCATTTGGCAGTTTTCGGAAGGATCCAATCACCCATTATCTGGGATGTTCTGGCTATCAGCACCTACCTGATTGGTAGTATTATATTTCTCTATTTGGCATCAATCCGTGATATGGCAGCACTCAGGGACTATCCATTTAAAAGTAAATGGAGGCATTCGGCTTATAAGTTTTTTGCAGTTGGCTTTAATGATACCTCGAAACAAAACCGATATTTAGATCGGGCCCTTGACATTATGTCTGCAATCATTATACCTCTGGCGATACTTGTTCACTCTGTATTAGCCTGGATATTTGGTATGACGCTACGTCCGGGATGGCATAGTACTATTTTTGCCCCTTATTTTGTGGTTGCTGCTGTATTTTCCGGAACTGGGGTATTAATCATTGCCATGTGGATATTCAGGAGATTTTATAATCTAAAATCATACATAACAAAAATACATTTCACTTACCTAGGTGTCATTTTGATGATATTAGGTGCTCTATACGGTTATTTCACCTTTAGTGAATATTTAACCAGTTGGTACGGTTCTGAAACCTGGGATATGGAAGTACTTTATAAACTCTTCGACACTGATGAATATTGGTGGTGGTTTTTCTTCGCGGCTATTTTTGGAGTTCTTTTACCGGTTTTGGTTATCCTTATTCCAAAATTCAGAAGTATTAACAGTATAACTGCAGTGTCAGTTGTTGCTGTTTTAGCGCTATGGGTAAAGCGTTATCTGATAATAATTCCAACACTGGAGACGCCATTGATGCCATTGCAAGATATGAGAGCTGAATACATCCATTATAGTCCAACATTGATAGAATGGCTGTTGACTTTTTCAGGAGTAGCTACATTTTGCCTGATGTTTTTTCTCTTCTCCAAGTTTATCCCAATTATTCCTGTTGTAAAAGCAGATGAAGGGGTAAACTATGCTCAATTGAGAAAAACCGTAGTGGAGCGTATTATCAAAAGAAAAATTACAGAGACCAGAATCCAAGAAGCGAAAAAGATTGAACATCTATAAATAGAAAGAACTAAAATTCACTTTGTATGAATTATTTGCATAAACAAGTTATTATAATTGGTCTGGCTCTTTTGACTTCCTCATTTGATTCCTTATCCCAACAAGTTAAACTAAAGACTACCAGGATAAGAGTTGAATACTATAAATATGATGATAACTCTCAAAAAATTTATGCTACTATCCTGGCCAGGGAAAAGAGTTACGTTCCTCTCCCTGATGTCACATTACATTTTTTCAGTGTAAAAAATGACACTTTAAAAATATTACAGGACAAAATAAAAACAAATACCAAGGGTGAAGCAATATTCACTATTCGAGACCATCATGAAATATTCATTGACTCAATGGGAGTGATGATTTTTGAAGTGCAATTCAACGGGACCAAATTGTACAAAAAAGCAAAAAAAAGCTTAACAGTTAAAAAAGCAAATTTAGAGGTATCATTTTTCCAAAAAGATACTTCTAAATTTATTGAAGTTAATGCAAGCACCATTGGATCCAACAATGGCAGTATTCCTCTTGAAGGCACTGATATTAAGTTTTACATAAAGGGGACTTTCAGTCTGCTAAACATTGGAAATGAAGAAACCGATGAAAATGGTAAGTCTAAAATTGAATTTCCAGTAGATATGCCAGGGGATACCACCGGTGTATTGACAATTGTGGTCAAAATTGAAGAACATGATGATTTTGGTACTCTTGAAGCCAGTGGGAAAATAAACTGGGGAAACCCCATACCCCTGGAAGAAGAAAAGCAACGTGGCCTCGGTGACACTGATGCCCCTTTGTGGATGGTATATACTTTAATTATTCTACTGTCGGCCGTTTGGTTTCACTACTTGTATGTTATTTTCTTGATTGTCAGGATAAAACGGGAAGAGAAAAACATCAAGATCCAACAGGTTATTGAAATGTCGGAATAATCGATCTGAATTGTATATGTCAGGATACGGATTTGGATGTTGGCCACTAATCATTAGTCATTCATCATTCATGGTCATAAGTCATAGATTCCATTTAATTGTCATCCACCATATTGAAGTCAGTTGAGAACAGGTGGTGAGTGTAAAAATCAAAGTGAATTATAAAATTTTAATTGTCCAAAAAATTATACATTTGTGGGCGAAAACAAAGGGCCCATAGCTCAGTTGGTTAGAGCACCTGACTCATAATCAGGTGGTCCCAGGTTCGAGCCCTGGTGGGCCCACCAATACAGTGAATCTAAGCCCTTTTCGGTAGAAAAGGGCTTTTTTATTGCCCGTCTTTACATCATAAGTAGCAAGAATAGGAAGTAAAACTCGACTATAACTCGACCAACTCTAAAAAATCAAAAATAATGAGCGGTTCGTGGGTTGTCTACAAAAAGTGTGACAGTAAAAAACACAGAAGGGATGGTTGGGGAGCTTATAGGGCAGGTTATTTCTTTTGTTGTTTAAACCCGATTGGTTCTGTTGGTTCTTTTTGTTCCTTGATAAACTGCTTTAAATAGATAAATACCTGCTTGAGGCCTTTGTCATGATTGGTTACTTTAGATTCCAGTTCATTCAATTTTACCAACAGGTCTTTATGGGTCAGGACCATCTCCCGGAGTTTAACAAAGATTTCTATTATCCTTATACTCATTTGTAATGACCGGCCACTTCTTAAAACATTGGCCAGCATCAATACTCCATGTTCTGTAAATACATAGGGCAATGAACCTCCAAGTTGTTGTTTGGATGGTATCGCAAATTGCGATACCATGGTTTTAACTTCCTTTTCACTAAGCTGGAACATAAAATTTCTGGGGAATCGTTCCTTGTTTCTCTTTACTTGCTCTCGTAAACGGATTGGTTTCACATCATATATTTCTCCTAGATCCTTGTCAAACATAACCTTTTGCCCTCTGATTAAGTAAATTTTATTCATTACTACTTCGTCTGGCATTATGGAGGTGTTTTGTTGTTTACTCATGTTTCCCATTTTTAATTCTATACAAACAAAGTGCTAATGCCCATCTTCTAATGGAACAATTTCACTACTTGCCTTTGTTACACTTTATTGATATTGTAAATTTTTTAGCCTGACAAACGGGCTTTGTCAGTGCATTCCCTGATTATTAAGGTCATAGGAAAGCCTTGTCAAAAACATGAGCAATGTCATTATTTTATAGGATATAACTAAACATTTTTGAATTATATTTAGTTAATAGTCTTTATTAACCTTTTGATGTATGATGACCTTTGCAGCTAGTTTGTTTATCGGGACTTTCCTTGGTAATTGCCAGACCCCAATGAAATGTATGCCAAGCTAATTGAAAGCATCAACTTTCAACCAATAATACCAAACACAAATCATCTATTCCGCATTCTCATTCTTGATAAACATCACCTTGCTAGCTGATGATTATCATAATATCAAATGATCGGTGAGTGTAGCTTCGCATTATGTTTAACTATAAAATTCAGGACATGAATATTTTAAGAACAATAAAAGTTTTGGGTATAATGACAGTATGGATTTTAATTACTGTAAAGTGTACTCATGATGATGAACTCGTCCCCGTTGATCCTAATCAGCAGGTAAATATCCAACGGGGAACAGATCAGGTGAATTCAATTGCCAATTCCTGGACATTTGATAAAGCTCACTCCAATGTAAGATGGGAGACCGCATATCAGGGATCAGCTGCTTTACTAACAGGCAGATTTAATCAATTTGATATTCAAATTCAATTTGATGAGTCGAATCCAGACCTGATTTCAATTTCAGCTTCCGTTGTTTTATCAACCGTGAATACTGGAGAGCCAGGTCGCGATGGCGGTTGTCTGCTAAGTACGTTTGATGTAGCCACCAGCGATGTAGCCACCTTTGTAAGCACAAGTTGTGAATTTGATCCGTTTTCAGCAGGATATCTGGTTACTGGCAATCTAACATTTCATGGGGTGACAGACGAAGTAACAATGAAATTAGATTATACAGGTACTGCTTTCAATGAATCCGGGAATTATGACTTAGCCGGGTTTTCCGGTGAATTTGATTTCTTTGCCACTTCAATTTTTGGAATTGAGTCATCAAGCATATCAGATAAAGTGACTGTTTTGATAAACTCCCAATACAGACTTGCAAAATAAACCTGATCGCTGAAAAGAGAAATGATCAAATCAATGTAAAAAAATGAAAAAGCTAATAACATATCTGATTGTGGTAATGATATCATTGTTGGGATATTCATGCTACTATGATGAACCATTACCTAATTTAGGAGTAGATGGCCCC
>CBDVAV010000321.1:0-6031 GCA_965372055.1 uncultured bacterium
TGTCTACAAAATTGTATACAATTACATTAAGTTCATTTCCCTTTAAATTCAAAATATTCTCAACCAGTGCCTTGCCTTGATTAGTTTGCTTTATCTTATGGTAACTGAATTTTATTCCAAGATCACTATTCTTGATAAGCTTCTCGAGGAATTCATGTTCATGGTTATTTTTACCACCTTCCTGATCCTCGCCAATCCATAGATCGGGGTGTTTTTTTGCCATTTCACTGGGTAGCATTCCCGAAAAGATTGCATTTCTTGAATATGCTGTAGTAGTAGGCAATATTGAATAATAAGTGGATTCGTTATCAATGGTAAAATAATTCAATATCTCTGGCTCCAATATCTTCCATTGATCGTACCGCAAATTATCTATCACGATCAGAAACAATGGATTCTCATCGCTGAGATATGGAAACACTACTTTTTGCATCAATTGATGTGAAAGCAGAGGTTTCTCAACCTCGGGGTCGTTTAACCACGATTCATAATTATTATTGATAAAGCGGGCAAAACCGGCATTTGCTTCTTCCTTTTGGTTTTCCAGAACCTCAGCCATGCTTTTATTTTCAGTGTTATCAATCTCTAGTTCCCAAAACACTAATTTCTTATATATTTCAGCCCATTCATTAGGAGATAATTGTTCTCCAATAGCCATGGAAATATTTCTGAAATCTTGCTGATAGCTCAAGTTTGTTCTCTCGGTAACCAGACGTTTATTGTCCAGTATCTTTTTTACGGAATGCAAAATCTGGTTCGGGTTTACCGGCTTAATTAAATAATCTGCTATTTTAGACCCAATAGCCTCTTCCATTATATGTTCTTCCTCACTTTTAGTGATCATCACCACCGGCAAACTGGGTTGGTGTATTTTAATATGGTTCAGGGTTTGAAGTCCACTCATGCCAGGCATGTTTTCATCCAGGAAAACCACATCGAAATTTTCTTGTTCACACAAATCAATGGCATCAGCACCATTGTTTACTGGAGTCACATTATATCCCTTTTGATCAAGAAACATAATGTGAGGTTTAAGGAGGTCTATCTCATCATCGGCCCACAAAATATTATATCTTTGCATCTTCAATAATTCAGAGGTAACAATTCAAATTCATTCAAAGTTAAAGATATATATACATATACCCGGTTAAGAAACCTTGTTTAAGAAAAAAATATTTAATGATCCTGTATATGGTTTTATCACTATTGGTCATGATCTGATATTTGATATTATCCAGCATCCATATTTTCAAAGGTTGCGACGTATCAAGCAATTAGGAATGACAGATATGGTATATCCTGGCGCCCTCCATACCAGGTTTCACCATGCAATTGGAGCAATGCACCTAATGGGACTGGCTCTTAACACGTTGCGCAGTAAAAATGTTGAAATAAACAATGATGAATACCTTGCTTGCATGGTTGCGATTCTTTTACATGATGTTGGCCATGGCCCGTTTTCCCATACTTTAGAACATGGCCTGCTAAACAATGTCAGGCACGAAGATCTATCAGTCATTGTGATGCAAAAACTAGATCAGGAATTTAACGGGGAGCTAAAGCAGGCAATAAAAATTTTCACCAATAAATATAAAAGAAAGTTTTTCAACCAATTAATCAATGGCCAACTGGATGCAGACCGTTTGGATTACCTGAAAAGAGACAGCTTTTTTACCGGTGTTGTAGAAGGAAATATAGGGGCAATCAGGATAATTGAGATGCTAAATGTTGTTGATGATCATTTAGTAATTGAAGAAAAAGGCATTTACAGTATTGAGAATTTCTTAAATGCACGAAAGCTGATGTACTGGCAAGTTTATCTTCACAAAACAACTGTATCGGCAGAAAAAATGCTTAATAATCTAATCGGGAGAGCTAAATTCCTGACCAAAACCAGCAGTTTGGAAACCAATTCCAAAGCCCTTGACCTTTTTCTTGGCAACGAGGTTAATATTACCAACTTTACAGGATCAGAATTTCTAGATGCATTTTTGACCCTGGATGATTCTGATATTTGGAGTGCAATGAAAAGTTGGCAAAATTCGCGTGACTACATATTGTCCTATATAAGCGATTGTCTTTTAAATCGAAAATTATTCAAGATAGATATTTCCAAAGATATATTTAAAGAAGTTTTCATTAACCAGGTCAAGGATAACCTCTTGCGCACATTCAATGAGTTAAACAAAGATAATGTTGAATATTTGTTATCATATGGGATGCTTAATAATGCAGTATACGAGCCATATGGCAAGAAAATCAAAATATTAACCAAAAAAGGGGAAGTTCTTGATGTAACAGAATCAAGCGAGCTTCCAGGAATATCAGCTATGGGTAAAATTGTTAAGAAATATTACCTATGCTATCCTAAAAATGTATCTTTGTGATAAATTAAACACTCCTAATTAATGGAATTTACAATCTTTGAGATTGCCGAACTGCTCGGCGGAGAGGTGGTTGGCAATGCCGAAAATTCAATATCAAAACTAAGTAAAATTCAGGAGGGATCCGAGGGAAGTATATCGTTTCTTTCAAACCCAAAATACGAAAATTATCTCTATGCCACTGAAGCCAGTGCGGTAATCGTGAGCAGGGATTTTATTCCTAAAAGCAAAGTAAGTACCACATTAATAAAAGTTGATGATCCATACTCCAGCTTTTCAGCCTTATTGGAGGAATATCATCGATTGGTAAGTTTTCAGGTTGAGGGTATTGAAGATCCATCATATATAGGGAAAAATACCCAAACTGGAAATCGAATATACAGGGGTGCATTTTCATACATCGGCGACAGGGTTACCATTGATGACAATGTTAAGATTTACCCCCAGGTTTATATCGGAAATGGATGTACGATCGGTAAAAATACGATAATACACCCTGGTGTTAGAATATATGAAGGGACAGTTATTGGAAAACAATGTGTAATTCATGCAGGAGCTGTAATTGGAAGTGACGGGTTTGGTTTTGCACCACAAAAAGACGGTTCCTACAAAGCTATTCCTCAAATGGGTTATGTGATCATCAAGGATTATGTGAGCATTGGAGCCAATACAACAATTGATTCGGCTACATTACAATCTGATGCCACAGTTGTTCATGATGGAGTTAAGTTGGATAACCTTATCCATGTCGCACACAATGTAGAAATTGGCAAGGATACAGTAATTGCTGCGCAAACAGGAATATCAGGGTCAGTAAAAATCGGCGAAAGTTGTATAATAGGAGGACAAGTTGGAATTGCAGGGCATCTTGAGATTGCAAATAGAAATAGTTTTGCTGCTAAATCCGGGATACCAAAAACTATTAAAAAAACCGGAGGTGTTTATATGGGCGCTCCAATAATTGATCATAAACAATATCTTAAGTGCTATACAGTATTCAGGAATTTGCCCGATCTAAATTCAAGGTTGAATCAACTTGAAGAAAAAGTGCTAACTTTGCGCATTGTTTCAAAAGACAATGAATATTAAGCAACACACCATTAAGAAATCTGTTACTTTGTCAGGCGTCGGATTGCATACCGGGGTAGATGTAAATATGACTTTCCTGCCTGCCAAACCCAATCACGGTATCAAATTCCAACGTGTTGATCTAGAGGAGCAACCCATTGTCAGGGCGGATGTAGATAATGTTGTGGACCTGTCGAGAGGAACAACTATTGAAGAAAGTGGTGCCCGGATAAATACTGTTGAACATACATTAGCGGCCCTGGTGGGTATGGAAATAGATAATGTTTTGATCCAATTGGACGGCCCGGAGCCTCCAATTATGGATGGCAGCTCCCGAAAATTTGTTGATATTCTAAATGAAGCAGGATTCGAAGAACAAAATGCATTAAGGGACTTCTGTGAAGTTCACGAAAGTGTATTTTACAGGGACGCAGAAAGAGAGGTTGAAATTGCAGCATTACCCCTGGATGACTATAGGGTTACCGTAATGATTGATTACAAATCGCCGGTCTTGGGCAGTCAACATGCTTCATTGACTGATATCCGACAATTTGAAAAAGAAATAGCTTCCTGCAGAACTTTCTGTTTCCTGCATGAGCTTGAAATGTTACATAAAAACAACCTTATTAAAGGTGGAGATCTAAATAATGCTATTGTAGTTGTTGACAGGGTAGTAGAAGATAATGAACTCGATAGTTTAGCACAATTATTTAATAAACCAAAAGTTGAAGTTCGAAAAGAAGGTATCCTCAATAATATCCAGTTGAGATATCAAAACGAACCGGCAAGACATAAATTACTTGATGTAATGGGGGATTTGGCTTTGGTAGGTAGACCAATTAAAGCACAAATTCTGGCTGCAAGGCCAGGCCATGCAGCAAATGTTGCATTTGCAAAAAAATTGAAGAGAGCAATGGAAGCTGCCGATTTAAGCAAATCTCCTAAATACGATCCAAATCTTCCCCCGGTAATAGATATTAATCAAATAACTAAAATTCTTCCCCACAGATATCCATTCCTGTTGATTGATAAGATAATTCATTTAGACGATGAAAGTGTAGCAGGAGTAAAGAACGTCACCATGAATGAACCTTATTTCCAAGGCCATTTTCCTGGAAATGCTGTAATGCCAGGCGTTTTACTAATTGAATCCATGGTACAAGTTGGTGGAATACTTGTTCTCAATACAGTTTCAGATCCTGAAAACTACTGGACTTACTTCATCGCTATCGAAAAATTCAGATTTCGCAAAATGGTGTTACCGGGAGATACCTTATTAATTAAATGTGAACTGATGAGCCCAATTAAGCGCGGAATTGCAAAAATGAAAGGCAGTACATTTGTAGGCAAAAATCTTGTTTGCGAAGGTATTATGACGGCTAGTATTGTTAAGAAAGTTTCATGAACCAACCTTTAGCTTACATTCACCCCACTGCCAAAATAGCCAGGAATGTAGTAATTGAACCCTTTACTACCATCCACAAAAATGTTGAAATTGATGAAGGAACCTGGATCGGATCAAATGTGACCATTTTTGAAGGGGCAAGGATCGAAAAAAACTGCAAAGTATATCCCGGCGCTGTAATTTCTGCTATCCCACAAGACCTTAAGTTCAGCGGTGAAGAAACAACTGTTGAAATCGGGGAAAATACCGTGATCAGGGAATTTGTAACTATCAGTCGCGGTACTGTTGATAAACATAAAACTCAAATCGGGAAGAATTGCCTTTTAATGGCCTATGTTCACATTGCCCATGACTGCGTGATCAGTGACAATTGTATCCTGGTAAATGCTGTACAGTTGGCAGGGCATGTTCGAATTGATGATTATGCTGTAGTTGGTGGAGCCACTGCTATTCACCAATTTGTCAATATTGGGGCACACGTAATGGTTTCCGGGGGATCACTGGTCAGAAAAGATGTCCCTCCATATACAAAAGCGGCCAGGGAACCCTTAACCTATTGTGGAATCAACTCAATAGGTCTTAGGCGTAGAGGTTTCGCTCCCGAGAAAATAAATGAGATCCAAGAAATTTACCGGCAAATATTCCTGAAAGGATACAATAATTCAGAAGCCCTTGACCTGGTGGAATTGGAGTTGGCACCTTCAAAAGAAAGGGACGAAATAATCAATTTCATTAGAAATTCTGGCAGAGGCGTTATGAAGGGTTATTCACGCTGATTATGCATATTGAGGCCCATGGTCTGGGAAAAACTTACAACCGAAATAGAATCTTTCATAATTTCGATTATAAATTTGAAAATAATAACAATTACGCGCTAACTGGCCCGAATGGGTCTGGCAAATCAACTTTGCTTCAAATTCTGGCTGGGTTGATGCCACAAACATCGGGAACAATAAATTATCATATAAATGACTCTCTCATCCCTACCGAACAAATATTTAAAAACCTTATCATTGCATCTCCATATACAGAATTAATAGAGGAGATGACACTCCAGGAATTCTTGAAATTCCACTTCAAGTTTAAGCAGTTGGCAAAGGGGATTGACCAGCTTGAAATTTGCCAGATCATGGGCTTGGCAGATTCAATTAATAAACAGATCAAACATTTTTCG
>CBDVAV010000322.1:0-6030 GCA_965372055.1 uncultured bacterium
ACAAGACTGCAATCCTTTGGGATTTAAAGGGCAATATAATCCGGGAATTTAAGGGACATGCTGGCGATGTTTACGCTGTTGCTTTCTCCCCTGATGGCAACGCTGTTCTTACCGGTAGCCATGACAAGACTGCAATCCTTTGGGATTTAAAGGGCAATATAATCCGGGAATTTAAGGGGCATATTGCCTATGTTTCCGCTGTTGCTTTCTCCCCTGATGGCAACGCTGTCCTTACCGGTAGTGGGGACAATACTGCAATCCTATGGGATTTAAGGAGCAATACAATCCTGGAACTTAAGGGGCATATTAGCCGGGTTTCCGCTGTTGCTTTCTCCCCTGATGGCAACGCTGTTCTTACTGGAAGCTGGGACAATACAGCCATCCTTTGGAATCTAAAGGGCAATATAATCCGGGAATTTAAGGGACATGCTGGCGAGGTTTACGCTGTTGCTTTCTCCCCTGATGGCAACGCTGTTCTTACCGGTAGCGATGACAATACTGCAATCCTTTGGGATTTAAAGGGCAATATAATCCGGGAGCATATTGCCTATGTTTCCGCTGTTGCTTTCTCCCCTGATGGTAACTCTATTCTTATGGGTGGGACCAATACTGCAATCCTTTGGAAAACCGCACGTGGTATTTTTGATTGGTTAAAAGGGGAAGATTGTCCTGTAAGGCAACTTACTCAAGATGAAAAGCTTCAATATGGATTAAAGTAAAAGATGCTAATTACTTCTCTTGCCCGGCGGCTATTATCATAAATTTGAAGGAACATTCAATAATCTTCCCTATAAATTAGATGATACTGATATCCTTGGTATAAATCCAATATAACACTTCATTTAACATAATGATATTTATATAACATTAAGCTATTGGTTGTCAGATGGTTGCGGTTTTCCTTACGGTTAATCCAAACGAGAATAAGCTGTGCACAACCCTACATAGTTTTATAATACTAGTTACCAAATTTCGTTTTCTATTCCAATCATTCAAAAGCCTTTTTAATGGCCTCTATCTCACCTATGTTTTTATTGGTAATTTGTATTTGTTAATAAACTTTGTCATCAATCAATACATCAATTCCTTTCTCAAGCGTGATCTACTTCTTTTCACAACACTCGACTTTCATGTTCTGTTTTAACCTTTCTTTCCTTGCTATTTCTTTCTGTAATTTGAAATTATCTATTGATGGAACTTCTCCTTCCAATACTTCAAATGGTGTCAATCCATACAATCTACCATGTAGCTTATTGTTGTAATCTGGAATTGGTCGTCCTTTGACTAAATTTTAACTAAACTTTAACTAAATCCTTGGATTAGTTAAAGGGAGAGGTTTCTAATGGAAAAAGAAAAACTAGTCTATTTTCTTTACGTTAATCGCATTCATACCTTTTTCACCTTGTTCTTCATCATACTCAACCTTATCGTTCTCACGAATTTGATCAATAAGCCCTGATGAATTTACATAGATGTCTTTACTTGCATCGTCTGGTTTAATGAATCCAAAACCTTTGTTCTCATTAAAAAATTTTACTGTTCCCTGCATATTTAATTCCTTTTAAAATAAATTGTTATAAGCTATTGAGTTAAATGATTCAGTTTGTCAAATTAAGGAGTGAAAATACGGATTTTCTATTAATTAATTGCAATTGGTGACAGCCAGAATTTAACTAGGCGGCGATATTAGAATATTTATATAAAACTAGGGGAATCGGCCTTGGTTTACAGTATAGACAGAAAGTCTCAAATTTAGTACTTGAAATTGTGAAATCATGTGGTGTTGTGCTACGAAGCCTGGGAGATGATACGTAATGATCCATCAGATTATCCGGCTTGGGAGTCAAGAGTCATAGAAGAAGAAGATACTAGGTTTTAGTATCGAATAAGTTGTTCTTTTGTGTATTTCGGTGAATGGTTTAGAGGACAGAGGGTTAATAAAAATATCTTTGGAAATGCTAAAATCTAGGGAGTAAAGACCAACGCTATAGTTTTTATAGAATCAACAATCATATTTCATCTTAATTAACTTCGGCTCTGGCCCTCCTTTTACATTTATAGTTATCGGAAAACCTGATGTATTATAAACGTAATCGATAATTGCAATTAACTTGTGGCCATCTTCCTCGGAAATGATTTTCGATGGATTGTTTTTTGTTGGCAAGAAACCAATTGAAAAATCATCTATCCAATTATATTCGTAAAAAGGATTGATTTTATCATCATATTCCATCGTATGGGATCTCCATAACTTCCCTTTATCATTAAAGAATTTTACCTCTTTAGGATTTTTAGTCTGAGTATTATCATAATATAATCGTGTTTGCCTTAGAGGTAATGTTTTATCCCATTGTCCATTTTTGTCTACTTTATATATTTTATAACCTATTAACTGATAATTTTGGGAGTATTCAAATATTGTTTATTTAACTAGCTTGTTCTCTACATAAGTGTTTTTTTCAATGACGTAACCTTTCCAATTGTAAGAATAAACCCTTAACTGCCATTCCGTTCCCTTAAAATTGTAATCTTTAACTTGCACAATTCTTCCAAATTCATCGGTCATAAATTCCCTAGATCTGCTACCATTATCATTTTGATTTATCGTATTAATTTTTTCTAAGTAGTTTTTTGAGTCATATTCTACTTTAAAGTGCATCTCATTGTAATCTGTTATCTCTTCATATGAAAGCAGCAGGCAGGAGGGAGGGAGCGACTTTTTAAAAGCAGCATCAAATGAACTTCTAGCTTCTTCAGAGCGCCTATATGCCTCCTGCTCCAAATAATTCGATTTATAAGGAGAGGGCATGCCCCTTATACTTGCATAACCATATTGAGCAGCAAATATAAATTCACCACCAAAACGCTTCGATTGCTCTGTGTGTATCAATTCATGGAGTAACAATACTAAATGATCGACGTTTGTTTGATCAATTGTACTACCTATGAATATTTCATTACCAAAGGTTATTGCGGCATTTTTTCTTGGAACAAATGCCTTTTCTACTATTCTAACTTTTGACAAGTCTACCGAAGGAGATAAAAAACTTGATAGAATACTTTTTGTTTTCTCAGTTAATACAAGCGAAGGTTTATTCCTATTATGTTCAATAGTATACGCTTTGGTTATGTAGTACAGAGGCACGCCCAAAGTCATACCCAATATCTTTTTCGGTCTTTCTATAAAAAAGCTTTTCAATTTATTTTTAAACGAACTCCAAAATCCCATGATTAATATTTTTTACTTGGCTAATTATTTAATTTTAGTTGAATGTATTAAGGTATAATAGCTTGTAAAAACGGATTTTCGAGATTGATAACATGAAGTTTGCAGAATTCAATAATTTGGGATTGTTATTAAACAAAGGCAAGCTAAAAACGCAAATTTGGGAATAATGAATATAGAGGTTTGTGGTTAATGATTAAATATCTTATTTTCTAAAAAGAAATTTGCAGAATTCACGAAATGAGGCATTACTTAATCTAAAGTGTCACAATTTGTGGATTAGTAATTCATCTATTTAACCGTTAGTTTAGCTTTTCTAAAAATTGTAGATTTTTGAGTGCTTCTAAGTAGTAATTTCTTAATTGTACTTCAAATAAAAATACAAAACACCCATCAGTAGGAGTAGCTAAGATATTTAGCCGACAGTTAAAGACGTCCGGTTGAATTTGACATATCGGAGTATGGCCTATCAAATAAAAAGTTCAAAATGAATATTCGGTTTGAGACTAATACTTACCTCGAAAACCTCCTTTTTACTTCTTCATTATGTAACTTTCTATTAAATCAATATCTCCTTGTGAAACACTCTTGGGATTCAGGCAAAATGACCTGCCTATTCGGCAAGACAAGAAGGGAATAATCTTGGGTAGGAGAAATAAAACGGTCTCGAAGCTTTGGCCTAGTGTGAAGGATGTGCGGTGCATAACACTACATAGTTTTATGATTCAAGTTACCCAATTTCGTTTTATTTCAAAGAACTCTTTTGCTTAGTCATGATATAATCCTCGGTCTGTGTCCCACATACCTTTATTGGGAAGTATGTCAACTTTGATTGGTCTGTGGGACACAGACCAGGGAAGCTAGATTATTTATAAAATGAGACTGGAATAGTCTTTGATTTACAATTAAAGTCTGTATTTCGAAGTTGATTCATTAGATAAAAATGAAACCTAAGTGCACGGCTTACATCCTGAAACTATACCTTAACTTAAGCTGAAGTTGATTATTGATAAGATTTAGGTTGTCATTCAAAGTTGATGCATTGTAATTATAGACCATAAAGAAGTCACCTTGCGGATGAAAAATCCAATGCAAACGGCTGTTCAAGCCCAGTTCATCTCTATCGGTATCATATTGGACAAAACTATTTATCTGCAAGTCTGGTGTTACATTAAGCCGCACCCTGAAACCAACCAGTGTTTGTTTAAAATTCCCTTCTGGTAATCGTCCAATATTATGGACAGCTCCCAGTTCAAAAGTGAGAATGGCAAGTGGGTTCCAGTTCATGCTAGCCTCCAATTGGTCTAGGTTACCATTAAAGAATGTGCCGAACCACCATGTCAATTGCCCATTGAGTTTTCTTTTAGCAGCCAACTGGGCTTCCAGTCTGTAACGCATAAAATGATAACTGCCCACGGGAATTGTTACGCTGTCAGCGATTTCAAATGGCTCTGTTAGTACCTCTCCTGTGGGATTTGCATTTACCTCCACTCGATCACCACTTTCCAACCTCCAGTTGATTGGTGCCGTAAACACCCGATATGATTGCCAATCCCCGTTTAGATCAGTATATAATGTGCTGAAAAACTGGTTTCTCATTTGCCTTAACCATTTCCAGGAAGGCCTTGGGCCATAAGTAATTCCAACTCGGTAGAAATTAACACCATTCCGGGGGACAAACCCCAATGCTGGTTTAAATCCATCTCCGGCTCGCATGTAGGAGAGAGCTATGTCCCAAAGATCATTTGGGTAATCGAGCTTGACCCCAAATGCACTTTGGTCACCAATTGTGGTTTCATTTTCTGCAAATAACCCCCAGCCACCTACCAGAAAATTTTTATTGCCACGAAAACTTGTAGTTTGGTAGGTAAAGTCTGCACCAGACATCCAGTTGTCATACCTCCCGCTGGGATCCCCATAGGTCCCAATTACACCAAATGATGATTCTTTTAAAATATTTTGCTTTATCCTTATCACCCCTGTTGTGGACTGATCCACGAATACACTGTCATCCAGATTTTCAAAGTCCTGGGTATGCATCACGATCCCACCCATGGCAGTATTCCCAAAACGGCCATTGATCTTTCCTCCTGCAACAATAGGTATCTGATTCCCTTCATAAGTGCCTATTCTTCTGCTGAAAAAGGGGATCACCTCCCGGTTCAAACCAAGCCCAAACTCGAAGATATCTGCCCCTTCTAAGAAGAAGGCCCTTTTTTCAGGGAAAAACAATGGAAATCGCGTTAAATTGGTTTGCTTGGTATCAACCTCTGTTTCAGCAAAATCAGTATTGAATGTAACAGTTGCAAGTGCATTTGGACCCAATCGCTGACTAACATCCAAACTGGGTTTTGCCGAATAATCTGTTTTTACATTTGCTTCCTTTATCACCTTGGCAGTAATTGAAGGGCGGATATTCAAGCCGACACCATAAGTAAAATCAGGAAGGCCAGTAATAAGCCCGGCTCGGCTGGTTTGAATAAACCATTGGTCAATCCGGGCATTTGCCCACCGGATGGTTTCCTGAAAACGCTGGATTCTCCTCTCAATATTGAAGCCCCATTCTTTAAGCCCTTTTTTAAATGCTATGCTTTGGATGGGTATTTTTATCTCCAATGACCAGCCATCAATGTTTCTGGTAACCCCAGCTTCCCAAACCGCATCCCAATCTTTGTTTTCACTTTCCCCGCGATTGGAAACCAGGGCATCGTACCTGGCGCCGTTGGCATTAACCGCAAATATGTACCCCGATTGACCATCTTGAAATGCATCGATAACAATTCTCACGTGGTCTTCATTTCTCA
>CBDVAV010000323.1:0-6015 GCA_965372055.1 uncultured bacterium
GGTTTTGGGTTTCGGGTTTCGGGTTTCGGGTTTCGGTTTTTTGATTTTAGATTGAGGAATCAATCAACCTATTTTTTTTTGATTTCTCCTTTTTCTGTGTATTTTTCAACCTTAGAATAAGCCAACTTATGTTAGATATTAGATGTTGGATGTTAGATATTAGATGTTAGATGTTTGAAAATTAAAATAAAACTGAATGAACAATCGCAATTATAAAATTTTCGGGTTAATGATATTTGTCCAGATTTCATTTTTATCATGCTCATCTCCTAACCAGGATAATGAATCCACTATTGTAGGGGGATCATTGGTATTCGAACTTTCACCTACTCCCGCTGGGGAAAACACTTCCCTACCAAATCTTTTTGTAGATGATTCTGGTAAACTATACATGTCTTGGGTAGAACAAGGTGAGGAAGTTAGCAGTTTATTCTATTCCACCTTCATCAATGATCAATGGACTGATCCAATTCAAATTAGTGAAGGAAGTGATTGGTTTGTAAACTGGGCTGATTTCCCAGCTATTGCCTCTACTGGAAATGGTGAAATGCTTGCCCACTTTTTGGCAAAAAGTTCTCCAGACACCTATGCCTATGATGTAAATCTTGTAATGTCATCAAATCATGGGGAAACCTGGGGAGAACCATTTATTCCCCATGAAGACAATACACAAACCGAACATGGCTTTGTGTCCATGCTCCCTATGCCTGACGGGAATTTTTTCATTACCTGGCTTGATGGAAGAAATACAGGATCTGAGGAAGGGGCTATGACCATTCGTAGTGGCATCGTGGATAAATCGGGGAATATTCTTGAATCTGCCGAGTTAGATGAGAGAGTATGTGATTGTTGCCAAACCGGAGCAGCCTTAACAGATAATGGCCCAGTGGTGGTTTATCGTAACCGATCAGAAGAAGAGATCAGGGACATGTCGATAGTCAGACTGTTAAATGGAGAATGGACAAATCCACAAATTATCCATGCTGATGGTTGGAATATTGAAGGATGCCCTGTTAATGGGCCAAAGGTAGATGCAATAGGTAACTCGGTGGCCGTGGCCTGGTACACTGGGGCAAATGAAGACCCTAAAGTGAACATTGCTTTCTCAAAAGATGGTGGTGAAAGTTTCTCCCAGCCTATTAGAGTTGATGACGGAGCTACTATTGGCCGCATCGATATTGTTATGGTAAACCATGATGAAGCCTGGGTAACCTGGCTGGAATCAGGCGAAAATGGAACTGAAATAAGAGCCAGGAGTATTGAATCAAACGGTAATTCAGGCCCATCTATTAAGGTAGCATCAACGCGAAAATCCCGTGCCAGTGGCTTTCCTCAGCTGGTAAGGTTTAATGATAAGCTTATCATTGCTTTTACCAACTTGATGGAAAAACCTCAAGTCCAATTAGGTGCAATTGAACTCTAACCTAAATTAAATACAAGAAAATACTTCGATGTAAGGATCCATAATATACTTCATATCAGCATTTATGATTTATTTGGATTAAATCAGTTGAACAAATCACCAAAAATCAATTTCTTTATTTATAATAGTGACCCAGATATCTTTGGACATATAACAGATAATATTATCTTGCATAAAATTTTACAATTACCTGAAAATATATTTATAGAAATGGGATTACTGCAAAATTTAACAAGAATATTAAATGTCGCTCTCATCACTGTTCTCTTTTCATGTGGTGGGGATAAACAGACTGATGAAAGCGCTTCAAAGGAATTTGATGAAGCTCAAAGTGAATTGAAGGAACAAATTGAAGAAGTGTTGTATGAGATACCACCGCCATCAGAAATCCCTTATTTGCTTCAAGCAACGGGTGCTGATTTCAATGAAAGCTTGGTAAATGATGAAACCAAGGTTGATCAATATAGATCCACTAGCGATAAATCATCTCTCAATTTGGGCATATACGCTACAGATATGGGATATTTAAGCTCTTATGACCAGACCCAGGAAGCACTGAATTATCTAAGCACTTCAAAAACATTGGCAGACCATTTGGGTATTACAGGGGCTTTTGATGTTGAATTGCTTAAGCGTTTTGAGGACAACCTTGGTTCTAAAGATTCGCTCTCTGCCATCATAAATGAATCAATGACCAAAACAGATGATTATCTTAAAGACGATGACAGGAACAAAGTAGCAGCCATGGTATTAACTGGCAGTTTTATTGAAGGTCTTTATATCAGTACGGAATTGGTTAGAATTTACCCTCATGATCTACCTGAAGACGCTAGAAATTTGATTTTAATACCGATTGTCACCGTTATTCTAGACCAGGAAAAACCATTGGGTGACTTGATAAAATTGATGGAATCAATTGATCCCAGTGAAGATGCCTCTAATCTGATAGAAAGTTTAAAAGGATTACAGGGCAGTTTTGAGAAATTAAATATAAAGGATCAGATTCTAAATAATAATGCCGGTGTGGTTTTAAATGATGAAACTCTCGCTGAAATCACTACAAAAGTAGGAGAAATCAGAAAAAAAATTATCGAATAATCTTTACACTTACCTAATCTAACTATAAATAGAGGGTTGATCTTTCAGATCAATCCTTTTTTTTAGATCGTAGTGTGATTTTAATAGCGTTTACTATATTTAAGGAACGACAAACTGACCCAACCCAATGAGCGAACCCTTATTAAATGCAATTATCGACTTATTCCTTATCGTTGCCAAAGAAGATGACGTTACCCAAAGTGAGAGAGATGTAATTGAAGAATTCCTAATAGAACAATTAAATAGAAATAAAGCCAATGAATACTTAATTCAGTTCGATGCCGCAGCAAAAAAACTTTCAGAACATGGTCATAACACTGACGAAGAAAAAGAAATAAATGATATCTGTTCAAGAATTAACCAAGAGCTTACCAGGAAGCAAAAAATCGTTTTAATTCAGCAACTTGCCGAGTTGATCCTTGCTGATGGTTATATCTCAGAACAGGAAGACGCCTTGGTGAGAAAGATTGGTGAATTATTGAACGTTGATAGCACAGAAGTCGACCTGATAAGAAAATATGTAGAGATCAAAACAGAAGAAGAGTTAAGCTTCCCGGAATCGCTTATTATTAATGGCAATGAAAACCAAGTGGGATCAAACTTTATCCACAGACATGGCCTTGATGGTTTTATTGCAGTTTTATACCTTGAAAAATCAGATTTTTATTTTATCAATTACTACGGAAATTCGGAAATATTCCTCAACGGGATACCAATCAAGAAAAATAGAATAAAGGCATTCTCCGCGGGATCAAATATTCGAGGTCACAAAACAGAGCCGGTTTATTACAGTGATATTGTAGGCCATTTTAAAAAAGACTTAAAAACTTCCAAAATTTCATTTCACGCGGCTAATATCTCTTATAAATTCCCAAACGGGAACTTGGGGTTAAGAAACGTGAATATTGCCGTGGACTCCGGTAAAATGATTGGTTTAATGGGAGCTAGCGGAGCCGGTAAATCTACCTTGTTAAATGTACTGAACGGAACCGACTCACCCTCGGAGGGAAAGGTTTTGATCAATGGAATAGACATCCACAATGATAAAGCCAACATTGAGGGCGTAATAGGTTTTGTACCCCAAGATGACCTGTTGATTGAAGATTTAACTGTATATCAAAACTTGTATTTTGCTGCCAAACTTTGCTTTGGAGACCTCTCAAAAAAGGAACTAGAGCAATTAGTGGAAAAAACTTTGAAGAGCCTTGGTTTGATAGAAACCAGGGACCTGAAGGTCGGAAGCCCCTTGGAGAAAACCATAAGTGGAGGCCAGCGTAAACGACTGAACATTGGCCTTGAACTTTTGCGCAAGCCATCGGTGCTGTTCGTTGACGAACCAACTTCGGGTTTATCATCAAGGGATTCTGAAAACATAATGGATCTTTTAAAGGAATTGACCTTAAAAGGCAAACTGGTATTCGTGGTAATCCATCAGCCATCCTCTGATATTTTTAAGATGTTTGACAAACTAGTGATCCTTGATGTTGGTGGGTATCAAATATTTTATGGCAACCCTATTGAGGCAGTAACCTATTTTAAAGAGATCATGTTGATGATCAGTAATGATCAGGGGGAATGCTTTGAGTGTGGAAATGTAAACCCAGAGCAAATATTCAATATTATTGAAACTAAGGTTGTAGATGAATTTGGCAGGCTGACCGATGAGAGAAAAATCACTCCAGTTCAATGGAATGAGTTTTTTAATGAAAGAATTAAAATAAAAGTTCCCGGTACTGAATCAACAAAACCTGAGAAATCCCTGAGGATACCCAACTTGTTTTCTCAATTTAAGATATTCTCGACCAGAGATATTCTGTCTAAGCTTAGCAACAGGCAATATCTGATAATAAATCTCCTGGAGGCACCATTATTGGCATTTGTCCTTGCCTATATCGTCAGGTACTTCAATACAGATGATTCTCTGCAACACGAATATATGTTTTCAAAGAATGTAAATATCCCAGCATACATTTTCATGAGCATCATTGTTGCTTTATTTATGGGCCTGACCGTTTCGGCAGAAGAAATTATTAGAGACAGGAAAATACTAAAAAGAGAAGCATTTTTAAATTTAAGCAGGGGAAGTTATTTGACCTCAAAAATCATTATCCTTTTTGGCATATCTGCAATTCAGACATTTACCTTTGTCCTGGTAGGTAATACAATATTGGAAATCAATGGAATGCTCCTTGCATATTGGGCCATCTTTTTTGCAACCTCATGTTTTGCAAATTTGTTAGGGTTGAATATCTCTTCAGCATTCAATTCAGCGGTTACAATTTACATCCTTATTCCAATCCTATTGATTCCTCAACTAATTCTCAGTGGTGTAGTGGTTCAGTTCGATAAGTTAAACCCATCGCTTTCAAGTGAAAACAAAGTGCCATTCGTGGGTGAACTGATGACCTCAAGATGGGCTTTTGAAGCAGCGATTGTCCACCAATTCAAGAATAATGAATTTGAAAAGCAATTTTATCCATACGATAAAGTTATGGGGGAAGCTGAGTTTAAAAAGGTATATTATCTTCCCAGACTGTTATCAAAATTAAACTTTTGTAGGGTCAACTATCAAAATGGAGAAATGAAACAAGAGGTAGAAAATGGATTCTTACTCCTACAGAATGAAATTGGAAAAGAGTTAAGTAAAATTGGAAAAGATAAATTTACAGATATAGATAAACTCAATATTAATGATTTTAACGAATCGGTTTACACTGCCACTGAGACTTTCCTGGAAACTTTAAATCAATTTTATACCAATCGATTTAACAAGGCCAGCATTAGAAAAGACGAATTGATCATGGCATTGATAAAAGATGAAGAAGGCAGAAAATCTTTCGAGTTATCGAGAAATAAAAATCAAAATGAACGCATAGTGCAATTGGTAAAAAATGAGGCAGAGACCCATCGAATTACTGAAAAGGACAGTAGGTTAATAGCCAAATTTTACCCCATATATCTTGGGGCGGATGGCCCAAGAACACCTCTTGATTTCAGAACGCAGTTTTATGTTCCAGAAAAACCATTTCTTGGTAATTATTTTGATGTATTTACTTTTAACCTATCCATCATTTGGCTAATGATAATCATACTGATCGTAACATTATATTATGATGTGTTGAGAAAAACAATTGAAATCTCTTCGGCTAACCCCTTTAGCAAAAAGTAACATAGGATACTCAAAGAATAAACTTATATCGTACTTAAATTTGCTCGGTAATTTTATCACTGATTCTAAAAATCCGGTAGTATGTTTTTCATTTTATCGAAAGTACTCTTCATATTGGTTATGCCCTTAACAATTATCACGGCATGTTTCCTGATCTCCTTATTTACTAAAAAAACAAAATTAAAACGCAAATTCTTTATCACCGGAATTGTACTTTTGTTATTCTTTGGCAATGAGTTTTTAATTAATGAAATATTTCTCATTTGGGAATCCCCTCCCACCCCATTTAATGAAATAAACCAAGAATATGACTTCGCTATTATCC
>CBDVAV010000324.1:0-5999 GCA_965372055.1 uncultured bacterium
CCAACAATATTTACTGCTTGGATCAGGTTTTCCAGAAGCTGGGCAAACAAGGCACAAAGAATGGCTATAATTCCCCAAAGGGCTGTGAGAACTTTTGAGCTGATCAGATAATGCTTATCTGACCCATCCCGCTTAAATATCCTTTTATAAAAATCTATAGTAGTAGTAGATCCCAGGGCATTCAATTCAGAAGAAGTGGAAGACATTGCCGCCGATAAGATCACTGCCAGTAGCAACCCGATGACACCCTTCGGCAACCAGGTAATTATAAAGGTGAGAAAAACATAATCCGAGTCTTTGGGTGAAAATTCTGGATCTGATTTGGCCAGCAGGTCTTTAACCTCCTCCCTGATATCCTTTCCCTCCTGATCCAAGGCAAGTACCCTGTTTTTTGATTCCTCTATGGCTGCTTCATCACCATTTTCCAGTACTTCCACGAACGACTTTATCTCCTCCTTTTTTTTATCAAAAACCTCCGTATATTTTTTGTCAAGATCCCTGAACTCTTCAGCATATTCCGTATTCAACAAAGCATTGGTATCAACCGTCTTAAAGTAAACCGGGGGTTTTTCAAACTGGTAAAATATAAACACCATAACCCCCACGAAAAGAATAAAAAATTGCATCGGTATCTTAAGGATGGCATTGAACATCAATCCCATCCTGCTTTCTGCGATATTTTTACCTGTTAGATATCTCTGAACCTGGGACTGGTCAGTGCCAAAGTAAGAGAGGGACAGGAATACTCCCGCGAACAATCCTGACCAGACAGTGTATCGCTTGGAAAAATCAAATGAGAAATCCAACACATCCAGTTTGCCCATTTTGCCCGCTACATTTACAGCATCGGGAAAGGAAACCGCATCGGGAAAGGAAAATATTATGATAAAAAATGCAGTAAACATCCCGGCCATGATTACTGCCATCTGGTATTTTTGGGTAATACTAACCGCCTTACTTCCTCCTGACACGGTATAGACCACCACCAATATACCTACCACGATTATCGTCCATTGCAGGTTCCATCCCAATAATGACGACATAATAATGGCGGGAGCATATATGGTTATTCCAGCCCCCAATCCCCGTTGCATAAGAAAGAGAAAAGCCCCTAACAACCTGGTCTTAATATCAAAGCGCTTTTCAAGGTATTCATAAGCTGTGAAGACCTTCAATTTATAATATATGGGAATGAACACCGCTGAGACTATGATCAAGGCAAACGGCATTCCGAAATAGTTTTGTACAAAACCCATCCCGCTTTCATAGGCCTGGCCTGGGGTGGACAAAAATGTAATGGCACTGGCTTGTGTGGCCATCACCGATAGCCCAATAGTCCCCCATTTCATGCGGTTATCGCCCAACAAGTACCCCTCAATGTTTTTGCTTCCCCTGGATTTGATTATACCATAGACGACAATAAAAAGCAATGTACCTGAAAGGACAGTCCAGTCTAACCAGTGGAGAATATTCATTCGAAAGCTTTGGTGATGAGATAGAAAAGTAAAAAATAAAATGCAAATGTCGCCATCACAAAATAGTAAATGCGTTTCCAGGTACCTAGAATTGGTGGCGGGATATCTTCAGATGTAGGGTTTTTATTGTCTTGCAAAATAAGTGGAAGCAATTTACTTATTTGATCTGCTAAGCTTGGTGTTTGGGGGGGGATTTTTCTTGCCCAAGCTTATCATATTGGTAAATAACCGATAAGCCCCTGGTACTCCGGCGGGCAATTGCCTAAACCAAGAGTATCCCGAATAGATATAATATCCCTCGCCATATTTGGCAACTAATAGTCCGCCATCCTTGGGCTTTTCATTTTTATCGTTACTGGAAAGTATTGGTGTAAATTCCTCAGACCACTCATTGGGGAAGTATAAGCCCCTTTCCTGTACCCACCCATCAAAATCTTTACTGGTAATTTTATTTGGTGTATTCAACACGGGATGATCTGCATCCAGTATTCTTATTTCTGCAGTTTCTTCTGAAACCCTGTCCCTGGACAACTTTAAAGGATAAGGTGAAAATTTGTCTGTTTTAACCCTTCTTGATGTGTTATACTGTACGATCAGGGTTCCTCCGTCTTTCACATAATCCAATAGTTTGGGCATATAGAATTTGATTCTGTCATTGGCATTTAATGCCCTCACCCCCAGGATAACCGCATCGAGGGTTTCCAGATTCGCAGATGTGATCTCATCATCTTTCATATTCCATACCTGGTAGCCTATTTGCTCCAGGCTGGCTGGGATATCATCCCCAGTCCCCATAATGTATCCAATGGTTTCACCTTTTTTCTCAATCTCTAATTTTACAACTTTTGCGGTGGCTACAGGAAATAAGGTCTGGGTTGGGATATGATCATAGGCAATCCGGACCAGGCTATTATTAAAACTCTTGTCCCCAACTTTAGCATGCACCTCCAACATAGCTTCAGATTGTTCTTTGGGAGGGTAAACGCTGAAAGTTATGGTTTTCTCCTCTCCTTTTTCCGCTAGGCTAAAGTCAATTGATGTTGGCTCTATTTTCCATCCCGTGGCAAGGCTCAAGGAAACTGAACCTTCAACGTCTTTTCTTCCAGATTTAACCAATACATTGATTTCCTGTGGTTTATCATTTGCAAATACTATGGTATTTTGGTTAAGGTTAACAAAAACAGGGGGCGTAATTTCCAGTGGCCTGTATAATTCCCCTCCCACAGGATCTGTCCATTTATAAATTACCGGCACTTCAAATTCCAAGGTTTGTCCGTCAACTTCAATTGAATATTTCACAGTTATTGAAGGATCGTTTTCAGGTAATCCTATTTTTAACTGGTCGTCAACATTGTACATCCCTAATTCCGGTTCTTGTACCAACCAGTAAGGCTGGGAAAATGGCATGGCATTTAACTTTGCTTTAAAGGGAAACCGGACTCTTTCATTATTCTCTAATTCAAGGTTTGTTACTGTGTCCCTTTCATGTCCATTCAGCACGACTTTTAATAATTTGGCTGGTATCCCTGACCTGTTTATTGCCTCTATATTAATTTCAATACTATCCCCTGGGGTAAAAGAATAGTCATTCGCAACGGCTTCAAGGTACATTCCCATTGAAGATTTGATAATATTGTCAATCTCGTTGAGTTTTCTGTTTCTCCAGAATTCATCTTTAAGTTTTGCCACATTCTTCCTAATATTCAATAGTTCCGGGACTATTTTGGAAGGAATGGAAAAGTCATAAGCCTCAATCACGGATTGGATTTGCGAAGCTATTTTTGCACCTCCATTTACCCTGGTCCAGGTTATATCTATCCCTTCAAAAAGATCATCCTCTGCTTCATCCCCTTTCCTGAATTCCAAGAACTCAAGGGTGCTGCCTCGTGATCCTGTAGATCCAAAGCCCTGGCTTTTATGTTGGCTCCTGCTTTCAGAAGCTATTTCTGTATAAGATTGTCCCAGCAATGGATTAAAAACCCCAACATCAGCCACGACTATCCCTTCTGTATCAGCGGTAATTGATGTGTTCCACCAACGGCCAGTATTGGTCAATATCCTTATTGGTTGCCATGGCCTAACATATTTCAACTGGTTCGGATAAGTATTTTTGTCATTTGCAATATCAAAAGCTTCCTCTGCCAGGATTGCCGAAGAAGTATGGTGACCATGCCCGCCCCTTGAATCTGGTGGAAACCTCGTGATGATCACATCAGGCCTAAATTTCCTGATTGCCCAGACTACATCGGCCAATACTTTATCCTTGTCCCAGAATCTCAAAGTCTCTTCAGCGGTTTTTGAATAGCCGAAATCATTGGCCCTCGTGAAGAACTGGGTGCCTCCATCCCTTCTCCGGGCCGCCAGCAATTCCTGAGTCCTGATAATTCCAAGCCCCTCTCTAATTTCTGGACCTATAAGGTTTTGTCCACCATCACCCCTGGTAACAGATAAATAAGCAGCATATACCAGCCGTTCATTTGACAAATAAGTAATAAGCCTGGTGTTTTCATCATCTGGGTGGGCAGCAACATACAAAGCAGACCCAAGAACATTTAGCTTTTTTAGGGCCAATAAAATTTCTGCGGATGTGGGCTTTTTAGGTGCTTGTGAATAAGCGTCAGGTCCCAGGATTGCAAATACTATTCCCAGTATGGTGATTGATATAAATTTTCTCATTAAGATCAATTGGTTAAGCAACAGTTAAAGATACGGCCTAAAATGTGCAATGGTTTTTAAGATCGGAATAAAAATACTCTCAAAGCCCCTAGCTATTTGTTAAAGATTTGTTATTTGTTTAAAGAACCATGATCCAGGCCTGTTTTAACGGTTGTCAATTTGAAATTTTTTACTGATTAATTTTTTATGCTGACAGAAGTCCAAATCATTTGATTTTATCTTAATATGCATAAGGGTTTTTCCAAAACATTGTTTTTAAGATTTGAACTATTGAAATTTATTTGTGATTTGATTGTTTTGTAATTTATGATTTACTTTTCCCCATAAGGATGCCCTTTGAACATTTTGTAATAATACCAATTATTTTATTTAGTTTGTTTAATCAGAAAAACCAGTATTTATGACCTACTTCGATCAGGATTTTCAAAACTTCTTTAGCGAACTTGAGAAAAACAACAATAAGGAATGGTTTGATCAAAACCGAAAGCGATTCGAGAAATCCATAAAAATCCCTTTTTACAAATTCATTGATGATTTAATTGGCCTGATCTATGAAGACGATCCCGAAGTAAGGATTGAGGCTAAAGATGCAGTTTTTAGGATCAACAGGGATATAAGGTTTTCTAAAGATAAAACCCCCTATAAGGTACACATGTCTGCGATTATTTCCCCTGGTGGTAGAAAAGATAAAAGCGCACCTGGCATTTATGTACAGTTAAATCATAAGGAGATAAGGTTTTATGGTGGAGCACACATGGTGGACAAAGACCAGTTGTACAAAATCAGGGAAGCCATTGCAAATGATCTGCAAAAATTTCAAACACTAATAGATGATCTGGAATTCAAAAAGAAATTTGGCAAAATTCACGGGGAGCAACACAAAAGAATCCCAGAAGAATTTCGAGATGCACATAAGGTACAAGAACTGATAGCAAATAAAAATTTTTATTATTTTGCTATCGTGGAAAGTAAATATATCACAACTAATAAATTAGCGGATATAATCATGGACTACTATTTTGCTGCAAAATCCATGAAAAACTTCTTTGCCAATGCAATGAAAAATGAACTTTAGGCTTAATTTTTGCGTAATTTTATAAAAGTGATTTGGTATAAATACTCATCAGAATATGAAATTTAGAAAAACAAAGATCATTGGTACAAGTTTGGTTTTAGTAATAATTATAGGATTTTTCTCCTTTACAAATAGGGGTGATCGTTATTTCGAAATTGCCAAAAACCTGGATATCTTCGCCACTTTGTTCAAAGAAGTGAATGCCTATTATGTTGACGAGATTAACCCCAATACTTTAATGAATACAGGGATCAAAGCCATGTTGGAATCCCTGGATCCCTATACAAATTATATCCCTGAAGACGATATTGAAAATTTTAGGACTTTATCTACAGGACAATATGGAGGGATTGGTGCCCAAACCAGACGAATCAATGGTAAATTATATGTTAGGATGATATTCGATGAAGCCCCTGCCCATAAAGGTGGCCTGAAAATCGGTGATGAAATTGTAGCCATAAATGATATACCAATCAAGGGATTGTCGAGGAATGAGGTAAGCAAACTGATGAAAGGCCAAATCAATACCTCTGTTTCCCTAATGGTAAATAGATACAATGAACCTGATAATATTACGCTCCAGTTTAAGAGGGGAAAAATAACCATTGAAAGTGTTCCTTATTTCGGTATGGTAGATAGTGAGATTGGTTATTTAAAACTTACCGAATTCACCATGCATGCCGGAAGGGAAGTTAAGAACGCGGTTGAGGATTTAAAAAAGCAAGGCGCAAATAAACTCATCCTTGATCTTCGTGGAAATCCCGGGGGTTTAC
>CBDVAV010000325.1:0-5977 GCA_965372055.1 uncultured bacterium
CTAACCATTTGCAATCATCAGAGTTTTTTGACCTTGGCAATCATCCGGAATCCAATTTCGATATTATCAATGTTGAAGAATTAGCTCCCGTTGAATTTCCTGTTCTGGAAAACACACCTTTTATTATCAAGGAACCTACTCATAAGGTCACCGGAAATTTTCGGTTAAGGGGCATCGAACTACAAATCTCATTCCCAGCTAAAATTATCTTTGAGGAAGAAAAGATAATTGCAGAAGCCAGATTTAATATTGATAGAACAAAATGGGGAGTTTCCTGGGGTGACGAAAAATTGGCCAATAAGCTTTTGGATTCATTTGCACATAATTTTGTTAATATTGGATTTCATGTGGTGGCTTTGAAACCTGATAAAATAGAACTGTAATTATTAAGAGTAGCTATTATCCCGACCAGCACTATCTACACCTACATTTTTTATTTATTTTTTAAATATATACTGACATTATGTCATTATATTTTACTATTTATTACATTTGCAGTATGAATTAAGATGTCTATGGATAACCTTACTACTGATCTGGAAATATTAGAAAACAATGCTGAGCAAGGTGAAATCACCAGCATTTCCCCTGATAAAAATACAGGCAAGAAAAGGAAGCTCTATATCGAAAGTTATGGATGCCAGATGAATTTATCTGATTCAGGGATAGTAAGTGCGATAATGAATGAAAGTGGTTTTGATACCACTTCGAAATTTGATGAAGCTGACGTAATTTTTCTCAACACTTGTTCTATAAGGGAAAAAGCTGAACAAACAATTAGAAATAGACTTAACCAATTTAATGGTATTAAAAAGCAAAAACCTGATTTGCTCATCGGGATTTTGGGATGTATGGCAGAAAGGCTGAAAAGCAAATTATTGGAGGAAGAAAAAATTGTGGACTTAGTGGTAGGGCCAGATGCGTACCGTGACCTTTCAAACCTGGTGGAAAAAGTAGATCAGGGACATAAAGCAGTTAATACGTTACTCTCCCGGGAGGAAACATATGCAGACATTAACCCAGTTCGGCTTAACTCCAATGGGATCACCGCCTTCATTTCCATCATGCGAGGGTGTGATAACATGTGTTCATTTTGTGTAGTACCATTTACACGGGGCCGTGAACGATCAAGAGACCCCCACTCAATTGTAAAAGAGGCAAAACAATTATTTGAAAGCGGTTACCGGGAGGTTACACTTCTTGGGCAAAACGTCGATTCATATCTTTGGTCACCTAATTTGGAATTGAAGGGAAAATCAAAGATAGAAAAATCAGGTTCTGATGACACTGTTAATTTTGCCCAATTGTTAGCAATAGTAGCAAAGGTTGACCCAAACCTGCGAATACGGTTCTCAACCTCACATCCAAAAGATATTACTGATGAAGTGTTGTGTACCATGAAAAATTACGAAAATGTTTGCAAATACATTCACCTGCCAGTTCAAAGTGGTAATAGCCGCGTATTAAATCTCATGAACAGGACTTATGATAGGGATTGGTACCTGGGGCGAATAACTGCAATCAGGAAAATCCTAGGTCAAGAATGTGGTATATCGTCTGATTTTATTACAGGGTTTTGTACAGAAACCAATGATGATCACAGGGATACCTTATCAATCATGGACGAAGTGCAATTCGATTTTTCATATATGTTTTATTACTCGGAAAGACCAGGAACATTGGCAGCCAAAAAATATAAAGATGATGTTCCTTTAAACATCAAAAAAGAAAGGTTAAATGAAATTATCGCTAAACAGCAAGCCATATCATTGGAAAGGAACGAACAAGCTTTGGGCCAATATTATAAGGTTTTGATTGAAGGTGAGTCAAAAAAATCAAATGAACATTTACAAGGAAGGAATTCCGCTAATAAAGTAGTGGTCTTTCCAAAAGGAAATTACAACAAAGGGGATTATGTAAATGTATTGATAGAAAAATGCACAGCAGCTACATTAATAGGTAATTTAGCTGAAAAAATAAGCTAATAGTGAACGACAAAGAATTATTATCGATAAAGCAAAGATTTGGGATCATAGGGAATTCCCCGACATTAAACCATGCTATTAGTGTAGCTGTTCAAATTGCGCCAACAGATATGACTGTCATAATAACGGGCGAAAGTGGCAGCGGAAAAGAATCGTTTTCTAAAATCATTCACCAGGTGAGCAGCAAAAAACACGGGCAGTTCATCGCGATAAATTGTGGGGCGATTCCGGAGGGAACCATTGATTCTGAATTATTTGGGCATGAAAAAGGATCCTTCACGGGGGCGTACGAATCACGCAAAGGCTATTTTGAAGTTGCAAATGGTGGTACAATTTTTCTTGATGAAATTGGAGAGATGCCACTAAATACTCAAGCCCGATTATTACGGGTACTCGAATATGGGGAATTTATAAAGGTTGGTTCTTCCAAAGTACAAAAAACAAATGCCCGGGTGGTTGCTGCTACCAATACAGATCTTTATAAAGCAGTAATGAACGGGAGATTCAGGGAAGACTTATATTACAGGCTTAATACGGTCCCAATTTTTGTTCCACCATTAAGAGAGCGTGGTTCAGATATTGATTTATTGTTTCGCAAGTTTGCTACGGATTTTTCTGATAAGTACAGAGTGAAGCCGATCCAATTAACGCCAGAAGCCAAACAACTTTTTCTTAGATTCAGATTCCCAGGAAATATAAGGCAACTAAAAAACATTGTTGGACAAATCTCAGTATTGGAAGTAGACAGAGAGATTTCCAATGAAACATTATTAAAATATATGCCCGATAGCGGCAGAAGTGTTCCCATGTTACTTGAAGATAAAAAAAATGCAAAAGATGGAATTTCGGAGCGTGATCTATTATACAAAGTCCTTTTTGATCTTAAAAGAGACCTTAATGACCTCAAGAAAGTTGTTTACGGAAATTTCCAAAATGATGGAAGCAACAGGCAATTAATTGAAAAAAATGATGAATTGATAAATAGCATCCAGGAAGAAGTACCTCCGGTGAGTCTTGAAAAAAATGAGGAACCCTATCTTTTGGATATAAAAACGGAAACGGTAAAACCCGTGAGCGGCGAGATACAAGATATTTCACATGAAACTGAGGAAGAGTCTTTATCAATTGAGAAAAAAGAAAAAGAGTTGATTATCAAAGCATTAAGAAAGAATAATAACAAAAGAAAGTATGCCGCCCAAGATCTGGGAATTTCGGAACGAACATTGTACAGGAAAATAAAACAATTCGAATTAGATGATTAAAGAAAAAAACAGGTTTGTAAACTGGTTCTTCATGGGTCTTATGGTACTTATATCAGGTTGTGGTGTGTATACACTTTCAGGAGCTACACTTTCCCCAGATATTCAAACCATATCAATTCAAAGTTTTTATAACGACAGTGATGGAGGTCCGCCCAACATGGGTCAACTATTTACTGATCAAGTCAGGGATTATTTTCAACAAAACACTTCTTTGTCACTTACTCCTGATGAAGGCCACTTGCAATTAGAAGGTAGTGTAACTGGATATCGATTGTCACCTGTGGCAGCAACGGCAGCTCAAGGACGGAATTTAACAGATGCTTCAGCTCTCACGAGGCTAACTATTACAGTTAAAGTTTCTTATGTGGACACAACCAATGAGGAAAATGAATTTAACAGGAGTTTTTCATTCTTTGAAGACTTCGACAACACTACAAATAATTTAAGCGATGTGGAGAATGAATTGTTAAATAGAATTTTTGAACAAATCATACTTGACATATTCAATGCTACAGTTGCCAATTGGTAATTATTTTCTACCTTTATAAGATTGGGCACACCTATTATCCTCGTGAAAAAACAAAAATTTGTTGAACTTATCAGGAATAATAAAATTGATAAGGAGGATCTCAATGCCCTGATTGAATTAGAGAAAATATATCCCTATAGTCAGGCCATTCATCATTTGATTGCAAAATCAAGCATAGATTTAAAATCCAAAGATGCAAAATCAAGGTTAAATAAAGCAGCACTCTATGCTACCGACAGGGCAATCCTTAAAGCATTTATTGAAAACAAAATTGACTTTGGGGATGGTAAAAATGAGATGAAGACCCGAGAAGCAATTGAAGAAATACAACAACCCTCTACCGATCGCGATGCCATTGTAGCTTTAAGAAAAGAAGTACTTAATAATTTAAAAGAACTTCAGATCACTAAAAAACACTACCTAAATCTTTTTGAAGAAAAGTATCCTGATGTGAACCTGGGTGATAAAAAAGACAAATCAGAATTTAAAGTATCAACAAAAAAAGCCAAAACCACTACAAACAAGACCGGTAAAAAGAAAACTTCAAAATTAAAAACCAGTAAAAAGGCATCTGTAAAAGCGGCAAATAGTGCAAAAATCACAAAGGGTGCAAAGGGTTTAAAGACTGGAAAAACTGCAAAAGCTTCAAAGTCAAAGGAAAAAAAAAATCCAAAAATAAAAAGCAGTGAACTGGAAAATATTGTTAACGCCAAATCAAAATCAATCCACAAGCCCAGTGTAAAGCAAAAGGAGCAAATCAACATTATTGACCAATTTATAGAAGCTAATCCCAAAATTGAAGCAATTTCTGATGATGAAAAAAGCCCGGTAAAAGACTTATCAAAGAACAGCCAGCAATTCAATGATGATCTCATCTCTGAAAATCTGGCCCAGATCATGGAAAAGCAGGGAAAAACTCAACAAGCTATCAACATTTATAAGAAATTAATTTGGAAATTTCCTCAAAAAAAGTCGTTCTTTGCATCTCAGATTGATAAATTAAGGAAGGATTAAACAATGTTTTCATTCATAATCACATTAATAATAATAGCCTCCATATTATTGGTACTGGTAGTACTTGCCCAAAACTCAAAAGGAGGCGGATTATCAAGCCAATTCGGAGGATCTGGAACAAGCAATCTTATTGGGGTTAAAAAAACCGGAGATCTCCTGGAAAAAATAACCTGGGGTTTAGGAATTGCAATTTTGGTGCTGAGCTTGTCAACAAACTTAATTCTAGACACAAATGCCGGAAACGGTTTTTCAAGCCCCAACATAGACCGGGCTCAAGAATCAGTGTTACCACCAAGTGGATTGGATTTAAACCTTGATACTGATAATCAGGATATTTCTGAGCCCATCATCCCGTCAGATACTACCGGCAGTAATTAACTTAACGTGTCTATTCACTATTGGATATATAACGTACCAGTAAGCGTTTAGCAACAGGTATTAAGGTTTCGTTGTAAGGAAAGTTCAATTTAGTAGTGATAAGGTAAGTGGCAGGATTTGGTAAATCCCTAAAACGCTTTATCAATTCAATCTTTTTTTGTTCATAAGTTTGGAATAAAGATTTAGCTGAAGACTCTATGAACTGAACATTCAATCCTCGGTATTTACCATCTGGTTGTTGAAAAATGGTAATCTTATATTGATATACGTTGGTTTTTTTCATCCCATTATTGTCAATGAAGAAATAACCTTCCTCCTTATATAAGGGTGATAGTCCGATAGAAGTGATCTCAAAATTGGATTCTATGTAATCGTATAGGTCTTTTCCCTCCTCTATAGCATCTTTAAAACAAGGGATTGCATAGTTTATTATTTCCTCAATCTGTTTCATTACTTCATCATCATCAACAATCTTTTTATAGGCCAGATTTAAATTTGCCAAATCAACTGCCGAAATCGATTTGGGAAAATTATCCTCCATTAAGCTTTTTCCGTTTTTTAAACTTATGATATTCTTATAATGAAAGGCCAAGTCATTCAGGAATGGATAAAGTTCCAGTTTCTTAAAGGACTCCTGAACATGCTTGAGATAGGCCAATAATTGATATTTTTTATACTCAAAATCAATCAATCCTTTCATCAACCAATCATTTTCCAGCTTTACCATACCATTATACTTTCATATTTCATACCAGAAAATAATAAATCCAAACCAAAATGCCAATTTATGTTTGAAAACGGGATGTCAT
>CBDVAV010000326.1:0-5966 GCA_965372055.1 uncultured bacterium
TGAAACCCCCGAAGCTTTTAAAACTTTAGAAATCATCTTTTCAGAAAGCATGGTCGCTTTCACTTTTCTTCCGATTACTTTTCCAATAACTGAAGCCATTTGATCGGCACTGAGTACTTCACGTCCGGTTATTCGATAAGTTTTGTCAACGTGGGACTCTGGAGCTTTAAGAATATGCGCTGCTACCAGTCCAATATCTTCATTGGATGGAGGTGCATTGTCACCAAAATCGGGTAACATTCCAAATTGAGTCAACGGTTCCGGAGTCATAAAATAAATGAAACCGAATAGTCCGGGATTTAAAAAGGTAACTTTTGTATTAGTCAATCTTTTGAAGGCTTGGTCAACCAGCCAATGTTCTTTTGTATAAATCGAGGGATTAGTATTTGATGAAAGCCATTGGGTAACAACAACTACATGTTCTGTTTTGGCTTCTTCAACTGCTGTTGCAAAAGTTGCACCTTGATAAAGTACATTGGGATAAGTTGGGACAAAGTATGCTCCGTGCATTCCTTCCAAAGCTCGCCTTACATCCCTGATATCTTCGATATCCCCGACAAATATTTCCGCTCCCAGGGTTTTAAGTTCCCTGGCTTTTTTGCTATTAGGGTTCCGTACGAATGCCCGTACAGGGAATCCTAATTTTAACATTTCCTTTGCAGCAGGAAAACCTGTGTTTCCATTGGCTGCGGTAATTAAAATTTTTTGTTTCATGATTAATTTGATTTAGGTTGTATATACAACTTTAGAGTTAAAAAAATATTTATTGTTTCAAAAGTTCTGCGTTAATAAGACTGATATTTCCGATCAGTTCATTGCCCAATGTTTCATCCAATTCCTTTTGCACTTGTTTCCATACAGGCACCAGTGATTTTACAAAGGCCTTGCCTTTGTCTGTCAAGTAGACAGAAGGGCTTTTAACCCCTAGGATCTTTTCTATCCTCAATAATTTTCTGTCAATAAGCCTTTTGATATCACGATGTAAGGTAGAGCGCTCAAGTGCCAAGCGGTTGGCTATTTCAATCTGGGGAATGCCCTGTCTGGAGCTAACTACAAATATGATGTTTACTTGACTTATATTAATGCCAAATTTACTGAAAGCATCATTATATTTTTTTGATATGATTCTATTCAGCTTTCTAACCTGACCTCCTACGCATGTAGCAGGGATAAAATTTAATATTTCTGTAAGTTCTTTTTCCATTTTAGAGTAATTATAAAAGTATATACGGACAAAGATAAATAAAAGTTGCATATACAACAATAAATTTTATAAGTTTTTTTTCAAACAACTCTTTTGTTTGATCCAGATGTCCTGGAATGCAATAAAATGATGGGTAGGAAATTTCTGTATCTATTGTTCTTCCACCTATATCTGTGATGTACCTGCAACTTCAGTGATTTATTTCTTAGTATATTCGGCCTAAAATGATTGAATAATGAAAGCCGCAGTAACTAAAAAATCGGGGGACCCTGATGTTATCGAAATAGATGAAAGGTCGATTCCGGCTGTTAATGAAGGATGGGTCCTGATTAAGGTTAAAGCATTTGGACTTAACCGTTCTGAAATATTCACCCGCCAAGGTGATTCTCCAAATGTGAAGTTTCCCAGAATTCAAGGTATCGAATGTGTTGGTGTCGTAGAAGAAGATCCATCAGGAACTTATGACATAGGACAGAAAGTGGCCGCCTTAATGGGAGGAATGGGTAGGGATTTCGATGGAAGCTATGCAGAATACACTCTCGTCCCAAAAGAAATTATTTTCCCATTTACTAGTAACCTTCCATGGAATGTACTAGGGGCGATTCCTGAAATGTTTCAAACCGTATCTGGTTCTTTGAATCAAGCCATGGAAGTAAGAGATGGTGAGATTTTGTTGATTCGAGGTGGCACATCCTCTATTGGAATGTTAGCTTGTCAGCTTGCCAAGCATATTGGTTTGATTGTTATCTCAACTACCCGAAATCCAGATAAAGAACAATATCTATTAGCCAATGGCTCAGACCATGTGATTATCGATAGCGGAACCATCAAGGATGATGTACATGGCTTATTTCCAAAGGGCGTTGATAAGGTCCTTGAGCTTATTGGCACAGGAACACTAAAGGATTCATTAAAATGCATTAAAACCCAAGGGCTGGTATGTATGACGGGAATATTAGGCAGTGAGTGGATCATGAAATCTTTTACCCCCATGGGTGATATTCCTTCCTTAGGAAAACTGACGGTTTACATGGGTGAGGCGGAGAATCTTCAAAATGAATCACTTCAAGAATTTATGGATGCAATTGAGGATGGAGCTATTAAGCTTAATGTGGATAAGATATTTAAGCTGGATCAAATAGTAGAGGCTCACCATTACATGCAAAATAATCAGGCCAAAGGAAAAATTGTGGTAGAGATATGAAAGACAGTTATTATTAATTATGTCAATTAATCCAGTGGTTTAAGTTCTCCCAGTGTTGTAGGGATCAGCTCGGATACCGTAGGATGAATATGCACCGCTCGTTGGATGACAGTATAAGGTGCATCCGCATACATGATATCCAATATTGAGTGTATGATCTCATCACCTTCAATCCCCAGGATAGTGGCTCCCAAGATTTTTTTACTTTCGGCATCTACCAGTATTTTCATAAATCCATTAGTTTCACCTTTTTCCTTTGCACGGGCAATGCGTTTCATGGCCCGAGTACCGATCAATGCTTTTCTACCCGAATTCCTGACTTCATTTTCTGTCATCCCCACCCTGCCAAGAGCTGGGTCGATGAACAAACCATAGCATGTAATTCTATCTGATACTTTGCGTGGATCGTTATCAAATAAATTTGCAGCAACAATCTCGAAGTCATTGTATGTAGTATGTGTAAATGCGCCCTTACCATTACAATCACCCATGGCCCATATCCCGGGTACATTGGTACGTAATTGATCATCAACTTCAATAAAGCCCCTATTGTCAATCCGAATCCCTGCTTTTTCTAAACCAAGATCATCTGTATTAGGTTGTCTTCCAGTGGCAAGGAGCAAGTGGCTTCCAGCAATCTGCTTGTCACCTTCATGGCAATCAACGTTGATCAGGATATTATCCCCCTGCATTTCTCCACTTAAACATTCAGCTTCCATCCGAAAATTGATTCCTTCATCTTTGAGTATCCTTTTGATTTCACTGGAGACATCCTCATCTTCCCTGTAAACCAGCCTTGATCCTTTTTCAATGATCGTTACCTTACTGCCAAACCTGTTGTACATCTGCCCAAACTCCAGACCAATGTAACTGCCACCGACGATAATTAAGTGATCAGGGATAAAGTCAACGTCCATCATACTGCTGTTGGTGAGGTAATTAATACCACTGAAACCATCTGGTACTGATGCCCTTCCACCAACATTTATAAAAATTTTATCAGCTTTAAATAGTTGATCGCCAATACTTATGGTATTCGCACTTTCAAACCTGGCATGACCTTCAAACACCGTAAGATTCTCAGTACTTTTTAACCAGTTCTCTACTCCGGTTGTTGATTGATCCACGATCTTATCTTTTCTGGCCTTTACAATTTTCATGTCAACCGAAACTTCACCATTAATTCTAATGCCAAAATCAGTGCTTCTCCGAGCCATATGTGCTGCTCTGGCACTGGCGACCAGGGCTTTTGTGGGTGTACACCCGGTGTTTACACAAGTTCCACCAAAGCGGTCTCTTTCTATAATTGCCGTTTTTAAGCCTTCGGTAGCACATCTTGCTGCTAAGGAAGGCCCGGCCTGACCTGTGCCAATAATGATTGCATCAAACTCTTTCATTGGTTCCGGTTTTTGGTTTATTCATAAAAGTAATTTATTCTGATTCAAATATGTCAAATACGCAAAATGGCAGCTAATATTTTGGATTTATCTTTTGCTTTACTCTTGGTTACACACCCATCGAGGAATAGATGATTTAGGAGGCTCTGGGATCATTGGGAATTGAGATTGGTAAAGTTCCGTATTTACTACCATGATATGATCTAAGAATAATTCTTGATACTTTTATAAGGTATATTTCAGTAACACCGTATAGCCCTAATTGGCGATAATCGTAATATCAAACCAATAATATGAAAAATTTAATCATTTCAATTTTAATGGTACTGGTTCTTTTTGCCTGTATTACTAAAAATAAAAGGGTAGAACATCCAAACATAATTTATATCCTGGCCGATGATCTGGGATATGGGGAATTAGGAATTCAAGGTCAAGAAAAAATTCAGACTCCAAATATTGATGCATTTGCCAAAAGTGGGATGCTATTTACACAGCACTACTCCGGTTCCCCAGTCTGTGCTCCCTCTAGGTGTGTTTTTCTTACAGGGCAGCATACAGGCCATACCTTTATTCGAGGCAATGATGAATGGAGTGAAAGAGGGGAGGTTTGGGACTATGAAAAAGCCAGTTCCAATATAGAATTGGAAGGACAACGACCCATTCCAGAGGGTACAGTAACATTGGCTGAGTTATTAAAAAATGTGGGGTATCAAACAGCAATAATTGGGAAATGGGGTTTGGGAGCCCCCGAAACAGAAGGCGTTCCTAACCTTCAGGGTTTCGATTATTTTTATGGATACAATTGTCAGCGGCAAGCCCATAACTTATATCCTCCACATTTATGGGAGAATAACAGTAAAGTAGTACTTGATAATGAGTTGGTTTCCCCTGGAACAAAACTGGACTCATTAAGTGATCCTTATAATGAAGCCAGTTACATCAAATATGGACAAAAGGAATATGCCCCTGAAAAAATGCAGGAAAAGGCCATAGCATACATTACTGAAAATAAAGATGTCCCTTTTTTCATGTATTATGCCTCTCCACTGCCTCATCTGCCATTGCAAGTTCCAAAAGAATATGTGGATAAATATAGAAAGCAGTTTGGAGAGGAAGAACCTTATTTAGGCGAACGTGGCTATTTTCCAAATCAATACCCGAGAGCTTCCTATGCCGGCATGATCAGTTATTTAGATGACCAAGTGGGCGAATTGGTATCAACACTTAAAGAATTGGGCATTTATGAAAATACGATAATTTTCTTCTCAAGTGATAACGGCCCCACTTACACTGGAGGGGTTGATTTTGATTATTTTGAAAGCTCCAAACCATTTTCCAATGGCTATGGAAGAACCAAAGGGTTTGTCTATGAAGGAGGTATTCGTGTCCCTTTAATTGCAAGTTGGCCAAACCATATTGAAAGGGGTTCTGTTAGTGACCATGTATCTGCTTTTTATGATCTATTGCCCACTATTTGTGATATAACAGGAATTGAACCACCAAAAAACATTGATGGAATTAGTTTTAAACCTACTTTGTTAAAGCAAAACCAAAAAAAACATGATTTTTTATATTGGGAATTTCCCAGTTATAATGGACAACAGGCGGTTAGATTGGGAAATTGGAAAGGAATACGAAAAGATATTTTTGATGGTAATTTAGATATTGAACTGTATAATATGGAAACTGATATAGCTGAACAAAATGATGTTTCTGACCAATACCCAGATATAGTTAAGAGGATAGGTGACATCATGAAACTTGAACACCAACCATCGCCGAACAAGAAATTCAAATTTACACAGCTAGGCGATCTATAGAAAATTACATTAGCCTCTCCAAGCTCGATTCTGAGCTGTTCGAGTTTTGTGATTTCATGTTGCCGATCAGGATAATAAGAGTGCTAAATCAAAGATTGTTCGATATGCCCTTTCAATATTTAGGTATAGTACATCATTACACAACCATTAAAACATCAGGCTATTTAAGATAATGTAGTAATTCTTAAATAAGAAAAAATCGAGCTTTTGAAAACAGCCCTTACACATTATCAAAAAGATTGTTTGCTTACATTTGAGAATCCTCCTGTTTTCATTTTTGGGACACCCTATGAATTTTTTATCACAATGTTGTGCAACTCAGCTTGCCGGCCATCCATTTT
>CBDVAV010000327.1:0-5946 GCA_965372055.1 uncultured bacterium
ATAATGGTAAAGTAATAACAAAATGTTACAAATAGGTATCGGCATTATGCTAACATTGCTAATAAAAAAAGCAATCCACTGTAAATGTGGACTGCTTTCAGAGGATCATTCTACTGGTTATATCCTTATTCGTTCTTTAGAATTCTTTTATTCTCCATCAATTTACCATTAATTATTCCTTGGATGAAGTAAAGTCCATTTTGTAAAAACTCTCGATTGTCAAGTTCCATTTCATATTCTCCATAGTCTAATTTTTCATTCACTAGTGTTTTTATTAATACACCATTTCCATCTAATAAATTTAGAACAAATTGTCCTCTTTCAGGTATCTTGTATTTTATTAATGTCATTCCTTGAAATGGGTTAGGGTTAGCTTGCAACTGTTCATTGGGTGAATTACAATCTTGTGAATAGAAACTCCGTGAATATATTTTTGTGCACCCATACCTTGATACTGATAAAGTAATAGAAAATGGAAATCCGGATGGAGTAGCATACAGTATATTGGAACTAGAACTGCCATTGATAATTCCATTTGTAACAGACCATTGATAAGATGTTCCACTTGGATTGCTTGGAACTGTAAATGTCCATTGACCATATGTACTTTGACAACTCAACATACTTAAAGTTGCATTCAGTCCTGTACAGTTATCTAATATGGTAATTGTTGTGATGCCACTACAGGCTTTATTGGGATCTTTCCATGCAAAAGGAAACAGATATACGGTACCTATATTATCAGCTCTAAGACGATAAACCCCATCATTTTGGTGACTTAATCTTGTGGATGCATTTGGTGTTTGCACTACTCCGAAATGATATCCTTTGGGGGTCCCCCAACCAGACGTATTAGCTCCAAAATTTTTTATTTGAGTTTCATACATCGTAAAATTCGAATTTTGAGCAATATTACAATCCAATTGTGCAAAGGATTGTTGTAAAGCAAAAAGAATAAATGCAAAAGTCATTAAAGGTTTCATAAGTATTTAATTTAGTTGTAGAAAATATATTCTAATACAATATGAGAAATTAATTTAATTGTAAGAAATAAATAATACTAAAATATAACAATTTGTTGATAATAATAATTTATCCTATTCTTAGAATCGCAATAAGTGGAAAAGTGTTTCAACTGACTTTAAAACGCTCTAAATAAGTGGAGTAGAATTAGCAATAATTGATAATCATAAATATTATTTGTGGCTAATGAGTTAAAGATTTATAATCCCATCTGATAAACAGCAAATAAGTTTAGAGATAGATAAATTGCTCAAATTTAAAGTTTTCAATCCCCCATATCTTTTCATATAGCAGTTGGGGGTTATCAAATTATGAACCACCAATAAAAAAGTTTACTTTCAAAAACAAGGCTTTCTTGCAATACCAGAGCTACACCAATACGTATTTGCCGTAATTTTTGTGGGTATATCTTCCCCCCACCAAAAAATGATATATATTTTTATTGTCTAACTTAGTTTAGTAGTTTAATAGTTTAAATTAAAAAATAAGATTTAGCACTATAGTAATTTTAAATTTTCTGTTATGGAACCTTACAAAATCGTTGAATTCATAATGATTGCTTTTGCAGTTTTATATGTGATATTTGAATTCATACTCAACTACAATAATATTGATAATGACACCTCCAATGCATTTTTGTTGAAATGGTCACAAGGGAAAGCTTTTTTTATCCCGTTTGCCCTTGGCGCAATTGGAGGCCATTTGTTTCTTGGAACCAAAAACCCATTTTTTGATATGAATTCACTCCTTCCGGTAGCAATACTTTTGGCACTGGTTATAATTATGGTAATCATTGGGATTGTAAAGCCTTTCAAGAAAAGTAAGTTATTCCTAGGTTCACTGCTCGTTCTGGGAGTGATTTACGGCCACTTGATATGGTCCATGAACATACCTAACCTTTAAACCCCAGATCTATGAATGAGAACGTTAAGAAAAGTTTAAAAATTATTAAGATGATCATAATCATAGGCTTGGGAGCTATGATTGTCATTGATGTTATATTGGTATTCAGCGATGAAGGAGGATTTCCAACCTTCAGCAAGGTGTTTAAAGAGCATCGAACTGGGCTGATATGGATGAACCTGTTTTATGGTGGGATTATTGCCAAGATTTTTTTCAACAGGAAAGTGGTGGAAAAGCATTGGGAATTAAGCGGTTTCTTTACCTTTTTAGTGATCGTTGTGATGCTCGCCGTATTGGGCCAGATCATGATTATTGAAGTAGATACACCTTATCAACTGATGATTTTGATTTGTGGTGGCATTCTTGCTTACCGTGTCTGGCCACAGTACGTAACTGAGCTTGAGCCGGATTAAGGGATGAACCAAAGCCAATTACAAGTACGTTGTCTTATTTAGACTAATCGTCCTCTTGGGCTACCTTTTTATCCTTTTTATCCTCTTCTTTTGATTTGATGGGATCACCATCTTTAAGTCTTTTGGAAACTGCAAGAAATGGGCCTGAAACAAGCTCAGTGCCTTCTTCTATCCCCGAAAGTATTTCAATATTTTCAAAATCACTGATCCCTACTTTCACCTGGACCATTTTGGCCTTGCCGTCTTCATGAATAAAAATAACTTCCTTCTTATCATCATTATTGGTGACCTTTGCATTTTCCTCACCATTTGAACCTTCCTCCCCTTCGGCTGAAGGAACCCTTGTGGTAACCGCGGATAATGGCACTGACAATACATTGTACTTACTATCGGTAATTACTTCTACACTGGCTGTCATCCCTGGCCTAAAAGGAAACCTGACTCCCTCTTTAATCAAATCCGCATAGGATTCATTTAATATTCTAATCCTCACTTCAAATTCGGTTACGGCGTCTTGTGATACTTTATCATTGGCGGTATTGGCAATTGCTGTGACTAACCCATTGAATTTCTTGTCCATGTGGGAATAAGAATCGACATCAATAATTGCAGTATCACCTAGGCTTACACGAATGATGTCATTTTCATTAACATCTACTCTAACTTCCATTTTGTTGAGGTCAGCAATCCTTAGTATTTCGGTACCGGTAAATTGTCGTGTTCCCACTACCCTTTCGCCTTTTTCCACATCAAGTTTGGATACTGTACCGCTAACCGGGGCAAAGACATTGGTAAGCCTTAAATTCTCTTTGGCATCGTCCACATTTGCCCTGCTGCTTTGAACAATGTATTTGGCTGCTTCAACATTTTGTGATGCTGATTCAAGGTCATTTTCCGCAACTTTATAATTTTGTTGTGCCAACTCCCAATCTGCAGTTGAAATCACTTCTTCATCGTGCAATTTTTTACTCCTTTTGTAGTCTGCCTCAGCCTTCACAAATGTGGCTTCTGTTCTGGACAAGTTAGCCCTCGAAGATGCTAAATTGGCTTGCTGTTGGTTAAATTGTGCTTGTGAACGTTCTAAGGCATTAATGAAATTATCTGGCCTGATCTTTACTAAAAGCTGTCCCTGAACTACCGAATCGCCTTCTTCCACATTTAATTCTATAATTTCTCCAGCCACATCGGGGCTTATCCTAATTTCAGTTACAGGTTGAACTGTACCCGAAGCACTTACTTTTTCGACAATGGTGGTTCTGGTTGCTTCGGCGAAATCAACCTCTATCTCTTTGACTTTTCCTATCCATCCTGCTTGCTTTCCAATTATCGCAGTAATGATTACAACCCCTAACAACCCAAGTAATATATATAGTACCTTATTCGATTTTTTCTTCTTTTTTGCCATCGCTAGTTAAATGATAATGTTTTACCCTGATAAAAATCCAATATCTTTTGCTTAAATATATAATCATATTTAGCTCGTAATAAATCAGACCTGGCCTGGAACAAGTTATCACTGGCGACCTGATAATCCACAAAGCTAACAGCATTTAAGTTATATCTCTGCTCGGTGATCCTAAAAGATTCTTCCAGGGCTTCTACTTGCTTTAACGATTGTGCGTAAGATTTGGACGCCGCATATACATCATTATATGCATTTTCAATATTTTGCCTGAGGATATTCCTTACCTGTTCGGCATTTATTTCCGCTTGTTTGTTGGCAATCATTGATCGCTGCATATTTGACCTGGCCGAAAGTCCGTTAAAAATTGGTATGCTGAGGTTTAGTCCGACATTTTGAGTAAAATTCTCATCGAGCTGTGTGCCAAAATTGAAATCCTTGTTAATAAAATTTGGAGACTGAAATTCGCCAATTACAACATCATTTGTACCTTGAACAAATCCTATTGGAAAAGTTTGGGTTGTAAAGGTTCCATCTGATAATGAAAGAGTGGTTCTTGCATCAGAATAATTGGTTCTCAATCCGGCATTAAATCTCAAGGTTGGAAAAAATCCAGCCTTTGAAATATCCATTCCCAAAAGTGAACTCTCAACCCCGAGATCGGCACTTTTAATTTCAGGAAGGGATTGAACTGCTAATAGATATACGTCCTGTGCAGTTAAATCAATAACTGGAGAATCTTCCACATCTATTTCCGGAACCTCGATATCAAAAGGTTCGCTGGCAGGGATCTGTAACAATTGCTTTAATTGCAATAGAACAAAATTCAAGTTGTTTTCTGCATTTACAATGTTTAATTCAATAGTGGCCTGTTGAGACAATAGGTTTAGTAAGTTAGATCGTGGAAGCGCACCGGCATTTACTTGTTTTTGTGTCCGGTCAACCTGTTGCTCTATTGAATTCAATTGGGATTTTGCATTCTCCAATAACTCTTTGTTGAAAATTACTGATGTATATAAAGAAATAACATTAAACCAGATGTCATTACGGGTTTTTTCCAGGTCATTTTTGGTCGCTTCCAAATCTACTTTGCTTTGCCGAACCTGGTTTTGCAAACTGAACCGGTTAAATAATATTACAGAACTATTGGCATTAAATCCTGATGTCCCAATTCTTTGAGTAATAAAGTCATTCGTGGTTGGATCAATAGACCTTCCCCAATTAAATCCCGTACCCATACCAGCATTGAGTGAGGGATATTTACTGGCCCTACTCTGTTGCAAATTCACCTCACTGCTCTGCACATTTAAACGATCCCTGGCAATTGTCAGATTATTCTCTGTTGCATAATCAACACATTCCTGCAAGGCCCATACCTTACCATCGGATGGTTGGCCTATTGCTAATGACCCACCAAAGATCAACATTGTAACAATCAGAAATTTAAATAATTTCATGGTTGAGGTTTTGTTTTGAAGTTATCGACTGTGCAAAAATGAATGTTTGAAATATATACTATCCCTATTACTTATTATGACTCCTTAAATAAACATAATGTTACAGATTTTAAGCTGGTATCTATCTGATACGAAATTACCAAGTAGTATGAGAACTTGAAGGCCTATCATCTCTGGCAATCAATCATATTGTAAACACGCATTATACTCCTGTGATACCGCTAAAATTCAATGCAATATTAATGATATTTCGTCTTATTTTGGGATTTTAAATATAAGTGGTAGTTATCGTGTATAAAAGCAAGATATATGACCTAGGATTAATCAAGTGCAGATAATTTGCTTCTATTAAACCTACTGTGAGCTGTTAATGAATTCTGTAATCTCCTGCCTTAATAATGGAATGTGTTTTGAGATGATAGCCCAGATATTTTCATCAGAAATATTATCGTAAGCATGAATTATCTGGTTTCTTAATCCAACGATTCTCTTGGCGTTTTTAATCGGAAAATTAGAATTCTTTTTGAGGATTCGGTTTATGCTTCTCCAATTATTTCTAAATCACGCTACACTGCTCTTTTAAGCAATGTATTTGATCTATAATGATTGAAATCATTAGGAATATTGACAAAGTAACTATCAATCTCAGCAATTGCTCCTTTGATATCATATAGCCATTTCAGAATCTGTTCATCCATAAATAATTGATTTATTTCTATTGATCGAGCGTATGAGTATGGGGTTTTTT
>CBDVAV010000328.1:0-5909 GCA_965372055.1 uncultured bacterium
GAATGAATAAGTTGCCCCCATGATTCCGAAAATCATTTCATTACCTCCAAACTTCAATACCAGGATCACAAGAAATGGAAGGACAATACTATAGCCCAAGGTCCCAATGAAATTGACCAACAAAATTGGGAAAATAGACCGTGAAGAAGTTTTCTGCATGTTTGGCAATTAGCAATTAATTATTGTTGACATCTCTTCTTGGTTTAATGTCTCGTTTAAATTATTTCTCATAAGCCTGTAACTTTTTCTCTATTCCATAGTCTTTACCTTAACAAATAACAAAATCTCAAAATAAAATGAAAAGGAATTTACTATTGCTTTTAATTGCCGGATTGATTTTTTCGGTGTCCCAAGGTCAAACCAAAGTAACAGAAAAAGATCTTAAAGGTGAATGGAAAATGATCATCGATATAGATGAAGATGAAATTGATGAAGAATTGGAGGATGAGGGGCCTTTTGAAAGGATAATCGCCCGTTCTGTCTCAGGATTTGTATTAAATCTGATAGATGAAATAGATATCAGGTTTACATTTCTGAAAAATCATCGTTTAAGGATAGAAATAGAAGTTTTCGATGAGCACGAAGTCGAGTATTCTGATTGGTATATTAATAGTCATGGGGAATTATTGATAGGCGATCACCCTGATGATGATGAGGTTTGGATGCTGAAGAAAAATAAACTTGTATCATATAAGAACAGGCATGGGCGCCTGAGGGAACGTGATGTGTATATGGTGAGAGTGGATTAAGTAGCCACCTAGTCAATTATAGCTTCGCTGGATGCTACCGCTGAAACTTGAAAAAGTCCCAGGGCTCCATTGGAAAGGTTAGTCCTGGGGTTTGCCGCAGGTGGGCTGAACATGCCACCATCGTTTTGCAAAACATTTACTAAATCAAAATAAAACAAGTATGACTGCCGGGTAAGGCTATAAATACTGACTTTTGCCGTATCCCCCAATAAATACTCAAATGGGGCTTCCAGGCCATTTATTTCACCGGCCAAGGCCACATCATCAGCAACAAATACATCTTCATTATTTTCATTTTGCAGCTCACCATTCTGGTAAAATTCAAATAGGTAAAAATCTTCACTATCCTGAGGTTCCCTACTGTAAAGTAATAATTCATAATAGTCAACAGTGGTTTCTTTGTCAGGATCTGGCTCTAACCTATAAACCAGTGAATCAATTTGCATGACCGGATGCATTTGTTCGGCGGCGGAATAAATAACCCCATCTACATCTACTTCCAAAGCATAGGTTCTGCCAACTTGGCCACCAAATATGATTTCTGACAAGTAAAATCCTGATGAATCAGCATGCTGCCGGGGATTATGGAGATAATTGATGACTGATCCATCATCCACGGTTACTTTTACCAATGCATTTTCAACCGAAGGTGTTTTGCCCCCTTGGTTAAAATCGATAGTGCGGCTGATCTTGACATAATGATTTTGGATTTGATCTGTAATCAATGCTTCAATGACAATTTTTGACTCAAATGAATTCGAGTCGATTTCAAATGGCTCAAGGCACGATGTTGAAATCATCAATAAAACAATAAATGTATATTTCATACTCTTCTTCATCCATCTAAAATTTAATATTATAGGAAATACTGGGCAATATTGGGAACAAGTATATGATCTTGGCTTCCTTGCGTGTTCCATCCCCAACTATATTGTCATTTTCATCTTGTTTGATCTGGGTAATTATGCCAAAGGGATTCTTTCTGCTATAGACATTATATAAGGAGAATATCCAGTGTGATTTTACTTTCCTCCCAATATTCTTTTTTGGAGTCAATGTTGCCGAAAGGTCCATTCTGTGAAAATCGGGGAGTTTAAATCCATTTCTCCCTGTTATCAAGTCCACGTTATAATTTTGGTATTCATATCGGCCTGATGGAACAGTGATGGGACGGCCAGTATTGTAAACAAAATTTAAACCGAATGTCCATTTATTATTCAAGAAATAAGTGCCGGACAAACTGAAATTATGCCTGCGGTCATAATTGGCCAAGAATGTATTGCCAAGGTTTACCGTGGGGATTTTCCTTTCGGTTTTGGAAAGTGTATATCCTGCAAAACCTGTTAATTTCCCTTTATTTTTCCTGGCATATAACTCAAGACCGTATGACCACGATTTTCCCTGGCGGAATTCAGTGGTCAGGTGATCGTTGAAAAATATCTGGGCGTTATCCGCAAAATCTGTGATATCATTTAAATCTTTATAATAAACCTCCGCGGATAATTCATACTCATTATGCTTCAAGTTCTTAAAATATCCCAGCACCAACTGATCTGCCTTTTGTGGATTTAGATATGGGGAACTTGGGTACCAGGTATTGAATGGCATAGGTACTGTTCCGCTGGAGACCAGGTGAGTATTTTGCACCATCCGGTTATAAGAAAATTTTAAAGAACTTTCATTATTGATCAAATACCGCATTGAAATCCTCGGTTCAGGGTTGATAAATGTTTTGATATTCTCAAAAGGCTTGTACTTTTTCTCCCCGGTAACATCAATGTTGATGTTATCTTTAGGATCCCTATATTGAATTACCGTTGATTTTCCGATATTTTGGAATATGGAAAGCCTTATTCCATAGTCCAATTTTAGCTTTGGATTAAGGGTTTGTTTGTTTCCAAGATATAAAGAATGATCAAGGGCATACAGGAGGTCAAGTTTCTTGGTAGTAAATATGGAACCTTCAACATTGGGCTTTAATTCAGCTGGTGAAAATCCCCTATATGTAAGATGGTAGCCAAAGTGCATTTCATTCTTGGGATTGATATAGAAAGACAAGTCCTCTTTGAACGACACCTGTTTTATATATGACTTCCATTCAAATCCCTGTACAGGATCCAGTGATTCCAATCCATAGTCAAACTGACTGGCAATCAGGGTGGTATTAGAAAACAATCTACTATTGAACAAATGGTTCCATCTGAAAGTAGCTGTGGCATTGCCCCAATCAAACCCAAACTCTTTATCGAACTCAAAGGCGTCCCTGCCTAAGTATACGGCAACGAAAAATCGGTTATTGTTATTGTGCTTCCAATTTACCTTGGCATTGATATCATAGAATTGAACCCTGGCATCCTCGTTGGCAGCTAACAGAAACAGATCGACATAGGAACGTCTTGCCGAGAGTATAAAAGAACTCTTACCTTTTCTTATTGGACCTTCAAGCAGCACTTTGCTGGCCAGTGCGCCGATCCCTGCTGAACCAGCAAACTTTTTATTATTGCCATCCTTGGTCCTGACATCCAATATTGATGATAACCTGCCTCCATACCTGGGCGGAATCCCTCCTTTGTATAACTCTGAATCCTTGATCACATCCGCATTAAACACTGAGATAAGGCCGAACAAGTGCGAAGGGTCATATATAGGTGCTTCATCTATTAAAATTAAATTCTGGTCGGCACTTCCACCCCTCACGTAATAACTAGAAGTTCCCTCCCCTGCTGAAATAACCCCTGGCAACATCTGGATAGTCTTTATTATATCAGGTTCCCCGAATAGGGCAGGAAGCTTTTCTATCTGCCTGACATCCAATTTAATTCGGCTCATTGAAGTCTCTTTGACATTGGCATCCAATTTATCCGCGTTGATCACAACTTCCTCAAGGTTAAAGGCCTTAGGCTCCAAATTCACGTTGATCTCCTGGTTAGAATCAAGGGTAATGTCAATAAATTTAGATCCATACCCGATATAACTGTATATCAATTGATATTTACCAGCATCCAGGGTCAATGAATAAAACCCATATACATTGGATGTAGTACCTGTTTCAAGTTCTTTTATCACAACATTTACTCCGATCAATTCTTCCCCGTCATCAAAGTCCTTTACATACCCGCTGAGAGTATATCTCGCTTGAGAAAAAATATCTGTACTGTTGTAAATCAGTAATAGGACTATAAGGTATTTCTGCATTATTTTGAGTTAATGTCCGCCAAAAGACGAAGTAAATTTTATAAGGTTACCATTACATTTAATTAATTTATAATTATTATGGCAGCAGAAATCAGAATTTTATCAAGCTAGTATGCCGATTGTAAAATCAAATTATTCGCCTACAAAATTATACGTAAATGGGCATATCGAGACTATTGTTCCGGCATTATTTCGTAAAGTTAAAGGCATCAATTATCTACGTAAAAGAATTGCCACTCCTGATGATGATTTTCTAGACCTGGATTGGATGAAAAACGATTTTAGACCTTCTCAAGAGAGTATCAATAAGCTTGTGATTATTTCCCATGGACTTGAAGGAAACACCAATCGATCATATATTTATGGTATGGTAAAAGCTTTCCATAGCAAAGGATATGATGTGCTGGCATGGAACTTTAGAGGATGCAGTGAAGAGATGAACAGGCAACTTCGATTCTATCATAGTGGTGAAACCAGCGACCTTGATATTGTAATTGAGCATGCAGTAAGTAACTACGATCAAATATACCTGATTGGATTTAGCCTGGGTGGCAATGTTACCTTAAAATATCTTGGGGAAAAGAAGAACGATCTAAATCCAAAAATAAAAAAGGCAGTTACATTTTCCACACCCGTAGAATTGAAATCCAGTTGTATGGAAATTTCAAGACCGGTCAACTGGCTTTATTCTAACCGGTTTTTAAACAGCCTGAAGGACAAGGTCAGGAGAAAATCCAAAATGATGCCGGAAAAACTCTCAACTTCCCATTTGGCTAAAATTAAAAGCCTCTATCAATTCGATGATATTTATACAGCCCCGATACATGGCTTTTTAAACGCCGATGATTATTATTCTAGATCCAGCGCTATCTCTTTTCTTAGTGATATAGCTATTGATACTTTATTGGTAAATGCTGTCAATGATCCTTTTTTACCATCAAAGTGCTATCCAAACGACAAAGAAGTGAACAATCCTAAACTATACCTTGAATATCCTGAAAAAGGAGGGCATTGTGGATTTCCTCAGCGAATCAATGGGATATTGTGGTCAGAAAATCGAGCTATTGAGTTTATTGAGAAGGAACTATGAATATCTCAAGTCACCGTTTTGAAAGCGGTATTGACGATGTCCCTATTCCTAAATAGGTTTTGCCAGCGATTAAGTTGTCTTCGTCCAAGGCCGGAGTGGCAATCAATACTCACCTCGTGGTAGTCCGTTAAGCTAGAACTACTTACTATAAATTTTTGTAAATGAAATAGTTACAGAGGTTTTTAATTTAGTACGAACAATACAACATTCTAATTAATGAGTGCCCGCCATAATTATCTATTTTAAACCCAAATTATAAAGGATAATTTCCAGCAAGAATAGAAAAATTTTGATTAATTGATCCTTTTGCAACTGTTTGCCCATTTACTTCTGCAACCACCGACCAACTATGAGCTTCACTTTTGTAAAGTTGGCGTACCTTATATTCAATGATACATCCTGCAAAAACCGGGGCTAACAACTTAACTCTTATTTTAAGAGGAGATGGTTCTTTTAGACGAATCTCTTCAATAGCACTATAAACAGGTGGGCTTAACATTTTATTCACCTTAGACCGTAATCTCTGGTTTTTCCGGAAATTTATAATTTCATCTAAAAGGTCAGCTTCTTCCAATCGCTGTAGCATATCAAATATCTCACAGCATTGACGAAGTCCTTCTATTGTGTAAATACCGGGCCAGAGTTTTAAATTGGGCTTTAAATAATTGTTGAATCAAAGAAACTGATTAAGGAGACTAATCAATTACGGGCAGGATCATTACCTTGCCATTAATGATCATATTTTAGTTAAAAACCTTTTTCTTAAAGTAAGATCTATAAATACTATAGATTCAGAAAGAGAGTATTTAACTTTTGATGAGCTTGAGAAAATTGCAAAGACATGGAATGTGCATTAGAGGCAACATTACTTCAAC
>CBDVAV010000329.1:0-5892 GCA_965372055.1 uncultured bacterium
AAATAATTGATACAAATAACAAAACTAAAAAACTCAAAATAACCATGAGAAATCTTCTGACAATAATTTTAATCACGGTGTGCACTTCGGTAAACGCCCAAGAAAAAATCACTAAAAAAACCTTTACAATACCGAAAGGCAACGAGATAGAATTGAACCTAAAATTCGGGCAGAATATATTAATTGAAGGCTGGGACAAAGACGAGGTTAACTTTGAAGCGGTTGTCCTGATCAATGGAGGTTTATTGAATGATCTTCATGAACTTGAATTTAAATCTAATGATAGCCATTTATTTATTGAATCTGGTTTTAAAAAGACCGGGGATAATTACAGTTACTTTTCCAATTGCCGTGACAATGAGCATAGATATTACAGGGGGAATGGCAAAGGTGTATGCATGGAAATTAATTATAAAATAAAAGTGCCGCGTAATGCTGATCTATCCATTGAAAGCATCAGCGGGGATATTGAGGTCAAAGGATTCTATGGTGAGTTATGGGCCAAGTCTATCAGTGGTTTTATCGACCTCAGTTGGGACACATCAAAAGGTGCAGACCTTTCCATGAAAACCATCACCGGGAAGCTTTACTCTGATATGGACCTCGCCATTCTTAATAAGCGAGAAATGGCCTCCATTGTAGGGTATGATATGAGGGCTACCCACAAAGGAGGGGGCAAAAGGGTTCACCTGGAAACAATCAGCAGTGATATTTTCCTGAGGAAGAATTGATGTTTAGATTTAAGATATGAGATATTAGATCCTAGATAATTGATCCCTACTTAGGTCAACCTATTTCAGGCACTGACACTTTTCTTACTAATTACTAACTACGTACTACTAATTACTAATTGTAATTACATTTGCATCGTCCAGCACTTACCCTTATGGAGAAAAAGTACGATGTATATGGTATCGGCAATGCACTGGTCGATATGGAATTTGAAGTATCCGATGATTTCTTTCACCAACACCAGATTGAAAAGGGTTTTATGACCCTGGTTGATGAGGAAAGGCAGAATTACCTGATGTCAAACATTCAACAAGATGAAGTTAAAAAGCAAGGTGGTGGCTCCGCTGCCAATTCTATAATTGGTGTAAGTCAGTTCGGAGGAAAGTGTTTCTACTCCTGCAAAGTTGCCAATGATCCGTTGGGGAAGTTCTACCTTCAAGATCTCAAGCGTTCCAAGGTTGATACTAATCTTGATAATGATAATCTTTCAGAAGGGATCACGGGAAAATGCCTGGTGATGGTTACCCCCGATGCCGAAAGGACCATGAATACATTCCTGGGCATAACTTCTACCCTCTCAATCAATGAGATTGATGAAGAGTCGCTCAAAGCATCAAAATACATTTATATCGAGGGTTACCTTGTCAGTTCTCCTGAAGGGCTTAAAGCCATGATGGAAGTCCGGCGTTTGGCCTCCAAACATGGCATTAAAACCAGCCTCACCTTTTCCGACCCCAGTATGGTCAAATACTTCAAAGATGGGCTCAAAGAGGTAATTGGTGATGGACTGGACTTGTTATTTTGCAACGAGGAAGAAGCTTTGACATTTACCGATAGCAACGATCTCGCAACAGCACAAGAAAAACTTAAAAAACTGGCCAGCACTTTCGTGATCACCCGGGGAAAGAACGGTGCCTTGGTTTTTGACGGCACTACTTTTATTGACATTGCACCCTATACCGCACAAGCGGTGGATACCAATGGTGCTGGGGACATGTTTGCTGGTGCTTTCCTCTATGGTCTTACCCAAGGACATGATTATGCTCTTGCGGGAAAATTAGCCAGTCTTGCTTCATCAAAGGTGGTAAGCAAATTCGGTCCAAGACTGGAACGGCACCAGGCAGAAGAAATCCTCAACCAAGTCTTTCACTAACAGTTTTGGATTTTAACCTTTTAGAAAAAAAACCTTTCGCACTCCATCAATTTACATTAAGTTTGTTTTCCCCTATAGCAAATTCGAACGGTATTCAATTAATATAAAACCTATTATGAAAAGATCAATACTGGCCTTGCTTTTTACAGCCATAGTAATAGCAGGTTATTCCCAGGCCAATAAAATTGAGTTTGAGGAGTTTGACATGGACAATGGCTTACATGTGATTTTACATGAAGACCATTCAACACCCATAGTGGCAGTATCTATTATGTACCACGTGGGTTCTAAAAATGAAGACCCTGAAAGAACCGGATTTGCACATTTTTTTGAACACCTTCTATTTGAAGGCTCTGAAAATATTGAACGTGGACAGTTTGATAAGTTGATCACCAGTGCCGGAGGCATCAATAATGCTAATACTTCCAATGACAGGACATTCTATTATGAGATCCTGCCATCCAACCAACTGGAACTTGGCCTCTATTTGGAGTCTGAAAGGTTGTTGCATGCAAAGGTGGAAAAGGTAGGAATTGAAACCCAGCGCGAGGTTGTTAAAGAAGAAAGAAGGCAAGGAGTTGATAATCAACCGTACGGAACCGTAGTTGAAGAAACCATGAAAAGAGCTTACAAGGTGCATCCTTACAGATGGCCGGTTATTGGATCCATGGATCATCTTAATGCAGCCCAAGACCAGGAGTTCATAGATTTTTATAAGACATTTTATGTGCCCAATAATGCCGTACTTTCAATTGCTGGTGATCTGGATATAAAGGAAACTAAAAACCTGGTAAATAAATATTTTAGTGACATCCCAAAAGGATCCGGCACTATTCCAAGCCCAAATGAAGTTGAACCAGATCAAACAGAAGAGATAAGGGATGTAGTCTATGACAATATTCAATTGCCCGCGGTGATCCAAGCTTACCACATGCCAGCCCAGGGAACAGATGATTACTATGCAGTCAGTATGCTTGCACAACTACTGTCCCAGGGACAAAGCTCCAGGCTTTATAAGGCTTTGGTTGATGATCAGCAGAAGGCATTGTTTGTAGGGGCGTTTCCTTTCCCAATGGAAGATCCCGGGATAACCCTGGCATTTGGAGTTGCCAACGCAGGAGTTTCCCCTGATGACCTTGAAGCTGCCATGGATGCTGAATACGAAAAAGTAAGGAACGAGCTTATTTCGGAAAGAGAGTTTCAGAAATTGAAAAATCAAATCGAAAATGATTTTATCAACCAGAATTCAAGAGTGGCTGGGATTGCTGAAAACCTGGCCAATTATCACATGTATTATGGGGACGCAAACTTGGTGAATACCGAAATAGACAGGTACATGAAAGTAACCAGGGAAGATATAAAACGGGTAGCCAACAAGTATTTTACAAAAAATAATAGAGTAGTGCTTTATTATATGCCTAAATCTGCCCAGCAAAAACCCGATGAAGTTGAAATGAAAAAAAATTAAGTCATGAAACCGGCATGGCCGGAGCAAAATAAGGACACACAAGATCATGATTAAACTTTTCTGGTGATCCAAAATAAACTAAAGCAAAATATAAACAGATGAAAATTAGAACCATATATATTATTGCCATCCTATTATTTTCAGGATATACACAAGCCCAGCTTGATAGAACAAAACCACCATCGCCTGGCCCTGCGCCAAAGATACAACTTAGTGAATATGAATCTTTCACCTTGGATAATGGCCTCAAAGTATTTGTGGTTGAAAATCATAAATTACCCAAAGTTACCTATTCATTAGTTCTGGATTTTGATGCGGTTGAAGAAGGGGAAAAAGCAGGTTTTGTTTCAATAGCAGGTCAATTGTTAAGGAATGGCACTGCTAACAGGACAAAATCCGAGATAGATGAAGAAGTCGATTTTATCGGTGCTTCTTTAAACACTTCCCCCCGTGGTGTTTCAGGATCTTCCCTGAAAAAACATACCAACAAATTACTTGAATTGATAGCTGATGTATTGCTCAACCCTTCTTTCCCAGAAGAAGAACTGGAAAAAATCAAGAAACAGACCATCTCCAATTTACAGGCCAACAAGGACGATGCCAATGCCATTGCTTCTGATGTTCGGGCGGTACTAAATTATGGTAAGCACCCTTACGGTGAACTTACTACAGAAGAAACTGTCCAGAATATTGACCGGGCATCGGTCAAGGGTTTTTATCAGGCTTATTTTAAGCCCAATATAGCCTATCTGGCCATTGTAGGTGATATCAATAAGAAAGAAGCCCAAAAGTCAATAAAGAAGTATTTTGGCAATTGGGAAAGAGGAGATGTACCTAAGAGTACCTTCGAAATTCCCGAGATACCATCAAAGTCATTCGTGGCCATGGTGGACAGATCCCAGGCAGTGCAATCAGTAATCAATGTTACTTATCCAATAAACCTAAAACCAGGAAGTGAAGATGTTATCAAGGCCAGGGTAATGAATACCATCCTGGGCGGTGGCTTTTCTTCCAATTTAATGCAAAATTTGAGGGAAGACAATGGATTTACCTATGGAGCACGTTCTTCCCTTTCAAGTGACAGGTTAATTGGCAGTTTTAATGCTTCAGCAAGTGTCAGAAACGAGGTTACCGATAGTTCTGTAGTTGAATTCTTGCACGAATTAAATCGCATCAGAACTGAAAATGTATCCGAAGAGCAGTTAAAATCAATCAAAAACTATATTACCGGAGGCTTTGCCAGGTCATTGGAAAACCCCCAGACCATTGCCAGGTTTGCCGTTAATATTGAAAGATATAATCTCCCCAAGGATTATTATGCCAATTACTTAAAGAACATTGAAGCCGTTTCTGTTGCTGATATAAAAGAAATGGCCCAAAAATATATCAAACCTGACAATGCCTACATTCTGGTGGTGGGCAAGGCTTCGGAAGTGGCCAGCAATCTTGGTAAATTTGGTGAAGTAAAGCATTATGATATCTATGGCAATGAATATGACCCTACTACCGCTAAAGCCATACCCGAGGGATTAACTTCTGCAAAAGTAATTGAGACTTATATTGCAGCGCTTGGTGGTATCGATATCCTGAATAAGGTTACCGATTATAAAATGGTCATGACAGCCTCATTCCAAGGGCAAACATTGGAAATCACCGATATAAAAAAGGCTCCAGATAAGTCTTTCAGTAAGATTTCAATGGGTGGTGCCATGGAACTTAATAAAGTAATTGTCAACGGGGATGAAATGGCCCAATATGCACAGGGTCAAAAAGCCCCTACTTCGGAGAATGATATAAAGGATACACAAATTAGATCGGCACTATTTTCGGAACTGGTTTATGATAAGTTTGGGGTGAAGACTAAATTGACCGCCATTGAAAACATCAATGGCCAGGATGCTTATGCTGTAGAAGTTGAGTATCCAACTGGCACAAAATCTACGGATTATTTCAATATTGAAACCGGTTTGAAAATCAGGACAACAACAGTGGTAAGCACTCCCCAGGGAGAATTGGTCCAAAGCGTTGAATTCCAGGATTACAAAATGGTTGATGGAGTATCATTTCCACATAAGATTCTGATTCCTCTTGGTGGTGGTATTAAGTTAACTGCCGAAGCAACAAGTGTAGAAGTGAATAAAGGAGTTGATGATGCTATTTTCAAAATAGAATGATAGATTAATCGATACCTGGGGGGTAAAGTTTAAGTAATTTATCAGCTTTGTGAATGACCGAAAACGATCGATTTAGTTCGGAAACGATCGAACGATATTTCCAAAAGTAAGGCATTTTGTTCTATGCTACCCTTTTCTTTGGCACTGAAATTGGAAACAGATATCTTTATTAGCCAAAAATCAAGTGTACCTGCAAAATCACTTAAAGATTTCCTGGAGATATTATAAAAAGAAATATTGGCTCATTCTGATAAACAGCTTAAGCTTGATATTAAGCCTCACCTCATTCATTTACATATACACATATTTAAAGCATGAAAAATCTTTCGACACTTTCATCAAGGATCATGATTTAATTTACAGAC
>CBDVAV010000330.1:0-5887 GCA_965372055.1 uncultured bacterium
TCAGGTAATTTATTTCGGTAGTTTTGATGGCTATATATATGCAATAACTGATAAATAATAGAATACTGTATATCCTCGGTTTTTGTAAAACAAATACTCAATTTTGGCCTGAAACCTTAACCTGTGCAATACCGGACTACGTATTGACTGGCTTTGATATTTCCCATACCTAAATGGACTTTTTTGCTTTGAAACCTTACCTTTGATATATGAGAGCAAAAGAAATAATGCAAGAAATCCAGCGCTTACCAATAAATAAAAGGATTTTAATTGCTGAGAGAACACTAAAATCTATCAGAACGGATTCCACAACCGATAAAATGAAAAAAGCGGCGGAATTATTAGAGAAAAACTATCAAACCGATGCCAAACTAACTGAATTTACACAGCTCGATTCTGAAAACTTCTATGAACCAAGGTGAAATCTGGTTAATCAACCTTGATCCAACAATTGGAGCAGAAATTAAAAAAACAAGACCTGCAATAATTGTAAATGATAATTCAATTGGAAAACTACCGCTAAAAATCATTGTACCCATAACCGATTGGAATGAAAAGTATCAAGTAGCACCGTGGATGATCAAAGTTAAACCAAATAAAGAAAACGGATTAAAAAAAATATCATCAGCAGATTGTTTCCAAGTGAGGTCATTATCCAAACAAAGATTTGTCAAAAAAATTGGCGAAGTGGAGATAGACACAATGGAAGAACTCAAAGATGGTCTAGCGAAAGTCCTTTCAATAGAAACTTAAAAATCATGGCCATTCCGGTCTGTGAGAGGCAAACCCTAAACCTGACCGATACCGGACTACGTATTTATACGTATTGACTGGCTTTGATATTTACCCAACCTTGCAAAAGGTGCAGTTATCCTACCAAATTGGGTGGATAAGCGGAATAAGATATGTTTCACATTGGTTAGGAAAAATGCAAATAGAACTTTGGATAATAAAAAACGTTTAGTAACTTTGAATTATACTCCTCTTGCGTGAGAAATCGCAAGACCCCAGCTCTCGAGTAATTGAGAGCTTTTTTTATTTTTAAGCATGGATAAAGTAAATTTTTATATTGATGGATTCAATTTTTACTATGGCCTTAAATCTAAAAGATGGAGAAAATATTACTGGCTCAATATTGTAAAATTTTGTGAGTTATTCCTTAAAGATTATCAAGTACTAAATGAAGTATACTACTTCACTGCAATACCGAAACAAAACAGAAAAAAGGACAGGCAAGATCTTCTTTTCTCAGCCAATAAATTGAATCCTAAATTCAAACTCGTATTCGGAAAATTTCTTATGAAAAAAGTAAGATTTGGAGGAAAAGAGTATACCACTTTTGAGGAAAAGCAAACTGATGTAAATATCGCTGTTGAAATGATTCGCAATGTTATCAAATCCAAAGTAGATACTTCGGTATTGATAAGCGGTGATAGTGATTTATTGCCGCCAATTAATCTAATTCGGGAACTGGACTCAGACCATAAAGTCTATGTTTATTTTCCACCCAATAGATTTTCAAATGATTTGGCACAAAATGCGGATGCATATATCAAACTGCTTAGATACGAACACAGATTTAAAAAAGCTGTTTTGCCGAACTCTATAAAACTTTCAAGTGGATTTTCAATTGTTAAACCTTCTAATTGGAAGTAGTTTTGGTTACAAACCCTTAACCTGACCGATATCGGACTACGTATTTATACGTATTGTCAGGCTTTAATATTTACCCTACCTTGCAAATGGTGCGTTTATCCTACAGTTATTGAGGGGATAAGCCTCACAAGATGTGTTTGCGTAGTAGCTAGCTGAAAGCATGGCAAGAATTTCAACTTCAAATCGTAATTTTCCGTTATATTTATATCATGGACTATAAACAATACATAGAAATAAATCCATCAATTAGGTTTGGGAAACCATGCCTGAAAGGGACACGTATTTCTGTTTATGATGTACTTGGATGGCTTGCTGCTGGAATGTCCACAGCAGAAATCACTGAAGATTATCCAAGTGTTACTGAGGAATTGATACTAGCTTGTCTGGCTTACTCTGCTGATAAGGAAAGAAAAGTCAAGGTGGTAACATGAAGTTGTTACTTGACGAAAATATTTCACATCGAATTACAAAACATTTATCCAAAGAATTTCCAGATTCCAAGCATGTTGTAGACATTTCAAATGAAAGAATATTTGATTTACAGATATGGGAGTTCGCTAAGGAAAATGATTTTGTAATTGTCACCTATGATGAAGATTTCTATGAGTGGCAATTAATGAGAGGCTACCCACCCAAAATCGTTTGGCTACGATTTGGAAATGCTAAAAATGATCTAATAATAAAAAAGATAATTGACCACAGTGAATCAATCAAAAAATTAGCAGAGGATGGGGATTTGGGGTTACTGGAAATCCATTGATTCGTCATGCCAACTGAATCGCCTGATAAGAACGTCATTCCCGTGAAAACGGGAATCCATTAGATTGCGACAATTAATGGCCAATTACCAAGTAAATACCCCATTTTGGCTCTGAAACCTTAACCTGTGCAATACCGGACTACGTATTGACTGGCTTTGATATTTCCCATACCTAAATGGACTTTTTTGCTTTGAAACCTTACCTTTGATATATGAGAGCAAAAGAAATAATGCAAGAAATCCAGCGCTTACCAATAAATAAAAGGATTTTAATTGCTGAGAGAACACTAAAATCTATCAGAACGGATTCCACAACCGATAAAATGAAAAAAGCGGCGGAATTATTAGAGAAAAACTATCAAACCGATGCCAAACTAACTGAATTTACACAGCTCGATTCTGAAAACTTCTATGAACCAAGGTGAAATCTGGTTAATCAACCTTGATCCAACAATTGGAGCAGAAATTAAAAAAACAAGACCTGCAATAATTGTAAATGATAATTCAATTGGAAAACTACCGCTAAAAATCATTGTACCCATAACCGATTGGAATGAAAAGTATCAAGTAGCACCGTGGATGATCAAAGTTAAACCAAATAAAGAAAACGGATTAAAAAAAATATCATCAGCAGATTGTTTCCAAGTGAGGTCATTATCCAAACAAAGATTTGTCAAAAAAATTGGCGAAGTGGAGATAGACACAATGGAAGAACTCAAAGATGGTCTAGCGAAAGTCCTTTCAATAGAAACTTAAAAATCATGGCCATTCCGGTCTGTGAGAGGCAAACCCTAAACCTGACCGATACCGGACTACATATTTATACGTATTGACTGGCTCTTATTTTTACCCTACCTTGCAATAGGTGTGGTTATCCAACCATATAGGGGGAATAACCAACATAAGTTGAAAGGAAAATATACGCCATGGCGGTTATATAGAAGTTGGCATCAATAGGAAAAGGATAAAAGCATGAAAAAATTTGCTTTAATAATTATAGTTTTTGCCTTTGTCGATGCATCCGCTCAGGTAACCATAGAATCGGTTTTAACTGAATATGCAAAAGGCGGAGAAATACTCATTGTCGATCAAACCATTTACAATAGACCCGGTGAATCAGAAGATCTAGTTGTCGGGAATTTAAACTTTGTACCACCACATGAACTCAAACTTAATCTTCCAATAGACACAGATGGTAGGTATATAATTGATCACAAAATTCAATTTGTCAACTGTACTTTTCCTGAGAATTTCATTCTTTCCAATTTTAGTTTTCAAGACAGCTTAGTTTTTAAAAACTGCTCATTCAATGATCATGTCATTCTACGCAACTTGAAAAGCGAGACGATTTATTTTTTAGAAAACAGGATGCCCTTATTGATTGTCGATTCTATAATGGCAGGGCGATTCATATTGGATGGTGACGAGGTTGAATATTTAGTCGAGATTACTTCTTCAGTTTTTAATACCCAGTTATCCATCAGCATTGAATCTCCATCTTTTGAACTCATAGCTAATACGGTCAACATTCCAGAGCCTTCTATTGAGCTTTCAGGGGAAGATTTATTTTATAGCGCCAAACCAACATTCAATGTAATAGAGATTTTTAAGGGGGAATCTATAGGTGTTGATGGGAATAAAATTTTAGGATCAAGTCTATATGATATTTTCAGATTTTATTTTCCTGATGCTATCGGTATAGCAATCACAGATAATTCAGTGGAAGGCTTATTTCAATTGCAGGGTAAATCTGAAGATTTACAGATGTATGGAAATGATTTCAAAAAAATCGATTTCAAAAGTTTTACTTTTCCTGAATTTAAAACCTCCATAGTCTGGGATGACATTTCCGGTAATGCTTTGGCTAATGCATATGGTAATGCTAATCCTGAAAGACTTTTGAAGCCAGAAAATATAGCTGCGTTTTATGAACAGATGAACTTTAGAAATGAAGATGAAAGTTGGCTACCTCGGTTTTACTTTGGGGAGAGTGACAAAGAACTCCTGTCTAAGTGGTTTTTTGATCAGTTATCGGCCGACTATTATCGAGTTTATCTTACGTATAAAGCACAAGGTCGAATAGAAGATGCCAATAGTGCTTATGTAGAAATGAAAGATCTCCGTGGTAGGCGATTAAAAGCACTGTATCATAAGAATACGACATTCAAAAATTACCTTAAATGGAAATTAAATCAATTATTAAAGCTCTATACTGAACATGGAACCGAACCGATTAAAGCTGTACTAATTTCCTTTTACATAATAATTTTCTTTGGACTATTTTATTTTCTCTTTCCTTCAAGTTGGGATGAATTCGAACTCAACAAGAAAACATGGAAATCCCAGGGCCTAAAAAGATCTATTGTCGTAGGAGTCAAACATCTGTTCAATTCACAAATTCTTAGCTTAAACGCTTTTGTAACCTTAGGTTTCGGAAATATTCCTACAGAAGGTATTCCCAGGTATATCTGTGTGATTGAAGGATTTATTGGATGGTTCTTATTATCTCTATTTACAGTGGCATTAATCAACCAGACATTATTTTAAAGATGCTAACAGGCACTAAAAATCCATAGGCTAATAAGCTACTTTCAAAGGTTTTTTGAATTGGATACTTTTATGGATATTAAATAGACGACAAGCCTACGGATTTTAGCTGTGTCGTTGGCCATAATATAAAACGAAGAATAACACAGCATATAAAAATCCAATAAAATGAAATTTTCTTATGTGGTTTAGATATAAAAAAATCGATTGTCCTGATAAAACAACACGATTTTTCTGCCCATGGCCTGTATCCTCGGTTGTATCTGCACAAACCGAAACGTTTTATGAGAACGTCATTCACGTGAACCTTCCTACGTGATCACTACTGAAGGAAAGGAACGGGACTCCATTAGATTGTAGCACTTAAAGTCCAATTACCAAGAAAATACCCATTTTGGCTCTTAAATACTTACCCTGACCGATATCGCACATACGTATTTATACGTATTGACTGGCTCTATTATTTACCCTACCTTGCAAAAAGGTGCAGTTAATCCTGTCATATTGGGTGGACTAGAGACTCAAGTACACAAGGTATGTTTACACATTGGTGAAGGGATAGGTGAAAACTTGAAAATTGCAAATTATGAGTTCGTACGCTGGCAAAATACAAGAAAACAAAAGCCAATCGGTAGCTAGCGCCGTTTCTCAAAAGCAAGGCGGAGGAGAGTCTACTTTTCAGTTTGTAGACAACCGGCCAGAGGCTGTTGCACAAAGAAAATTGCAAGGGGTGGTGAATAATAGTCCTCAGGTGAATCAATTGATAGCTTTTCAGGAAATGGCAAACAACAGCCCACGAGCTAAACAAAAATCTCAATTGCAGGCTAAGAGATATGACAGTACACATCATAGATATAACGCTTCAACATGTAACGAGAGTTTACTGCAACGGAAAGTAAATTATCAAGATGGAGTTAAGAGGGT
>CBDVAV010000331.1:0-5881 GCA_965372055.1 uncultured bacterium
GGGCCAATTTCATTACTTTTCAAAAGGTTCAAAAATGTATTTTTTGGAGAGCACGATGAAGATACAACCGAAGCTTCTATTTCTTCTCCATTATTTAGCCTAACCCCGCACACCTTTTCGGAATCTTTCAATAATATTTTACTAACCTCCGATTCACACTTAATCTCAACACCTTCATTAATAGCAGCTTTTTGCAAAGCTTCTATTAATGATGAAGGGCCACCGGAAATATTTTCCTTGGATGTGCATTCCCAAAGTAGAAGGTTCAGGGTTGAATAAGATGACCATGGCCCGGTATAGGTTCCCAATATGCCTGGAATAGCCATACCAGCTTTTAAAAAGTCTGTTTCAAATCTTTCATTAAGAAAATCTGCCACATTCATTGGCCCCACCTTCAAAAATTCAAGCATGGTTTTCTTTCCCAGCCGCTTTAAGGATATTCCCTTTTTGATCAAATGCCAATAGTCCCCATAATTTAGATTGGTGATATCTGGTTGTGGCTCATCCAACAAACCCGTAACAAATGACCCAATCTTTTGAATAAATTTCTTATAGTCTAGGTAGGCCTGGGCATCATTTTTAGAATACTTTGCAATAGAATCAAACGATTTTTTATCATCGGAAAATAGTGTGATTGCCTTATTATTTTTTGATAATATAATAACAGATGGCCTCCCAGAAGTTGTGACCAAACCATAATTCTTAAGCTTCATATTTTCAATCAATGAACCCCGAACACAACTTGTATCATGTAACAGTCCATTGGTGGAATATCTGGGATGAAACTCCCTGGCCGCTGCCAGTCCACCAATGTTTTCCCTTTTCTCCAAAACCAGTACCTTTTTCCCTTTTCTTCCCAATTGAATAGCGGTTGATAACCCATTGTGCCCTGCCCCGATAATTATTACATCATAGCTCATATTCTGACGGTATTAAATTGCCCTGGAGTTTAGAATTGACTTGGCCGATAATTCCCCTCCTGATCCCATGATACCCCCACCCGGGTGGGTGCCTGATCCACACATCCATAGGTTCTTTACAGGGGTTTTGTATTTCGCATAACCTGCAATTGGCCGTTGGAATAACAATTGTTCCAGGCTAAGTTCACCTTGAAAGATATTCCCTTCTGTTAAGCCCATTTCTTGTTCCAGATCCCATGGGGTTAGTACCTGCCGATGAAGGATTATGTCCTTAAATCCAGGAATGTATTCCTCAAGTGTATCCACTACAGTGTCTCCAAAAGCTTCCCGTTGCTCCGGCCATTTTTCAGCTCCTTCTTTAATATGATAGGGTGCATATTGCACGAAGCAGGACATCACGTGTTTACCTGGAGGGGCCAGAGTTGGATCCGTTAAGGATGGTATCACTGCATTGATAAATGGCCGCCGTGAAAATGCCCCATACTTTGCTTCATCGTAGGCTTTCTCTAGGTAATCGATACTTGGAGCAATAGCTATGTCACCACGAATATGATCTCCATCTCCCGGTCTGCATTTGAATTCTGGTACCCGGTCAAGGGCTAAGTTTACTTTTCCTGAACTTCCCCTTAACTTGAACCTTTTTATTTGTTTGGTTATCTCGGGATCAAGGTTGTCTTCTCCGATCATTTTTAAATAAGTGCGATTGGGGTCAAGGTTTGAAATCACCAATTTTGAGTCTATTTCATCACCATTATCCAGAATCACCCCACTGGATACTCCATTCTTAATCTTTACCACTGCCACCGATGCTTCAACTCTTATCTCCGCTCCATAACTCCTGGCAGCATTGGCACATGCCATACTCACTCCACCAGTTCCTCCCTTGGAAAATCCCCATGATCTGAATGCCCCGTCCAATTCACCCATGTAATGATGGAGCAAAACATAGGCAGTTCCCGGCGAACGTACTCCTTGGAAAGTACCAATGATGCCGCTCACCGACATGGGGGCTTTTAACACATCTGATTCGAACCAGAGATCCAGAAAATCCACGGCACTCATGGTTAGTAACTTAACATTGAGGTTAAATAGCTCTGGGCCAAGGTTCTTAAATGTTTTTCCTAATCTTAGCAATGATTTTAGTTCACTGATTTTGGTTGAAGTGATATCAGGAGCGGGATGGTCGATAATCTCTTTTGCCAATTTTGCCATCAAGGTCATTACCCTGCCAAACTCCGGGTAAACTTCCGCATCTTTTTTACTGAAACGTGCAACTTCTCTTTTGCTTCGTTCAGGGTCTGCCCACCTTGCCAGGGAATCCCCATCTGGCAATGGCAAAAACGAACAATCCATGGGAATGATTTCATAGCCATGTTTGGCCAACTCCAACTCCCTGACTATATGAGGCCTGAAAAGACTGACGACATAAGACGCCACTGAAAAAGTAAATCCCGCATAGACTTCCTCGGAAACTGCTGCGCCTCCCAACACATGACGTTTTTCCAAAACTAGCACCTTCTTCCCGGCTTTTGCCAGGTAAGCAGCACAGATCAAACCATTATGTCCTCCACCAACAATTATTGCATCGTACTTACTCATAAGGCGGGTTGGTTCATTAATGGATTTGATTTTTTCCTCTCGGGATCATAAAACTGTAGCTTGCTGACAATTGCAGATACTGTATATCGTTTATGCTCGACAGTCATCTCGAATTGTACCTTGGAGTCAATTTTAGCATAATTAGCCTGAATAGTAGCCAGGGCAATATTCTTTTTTAAGATCGGTGACCAAGTACCACTGGTTGCATATCCAATCTGATTGTTTCGTGATTGAGCTGAATATATCGGAATAGAGGTTCGCCAAGATGAGCTTCCAATTTCAGGTGGCAAACCATAATTATCAAACAATCTTTCTATCTCATCCCAGTTTATATCCAATCCCACGATAGCCCATTGAGACCCCTCCTCTTTCTCTTTTTTCAAAGCCGATTGCCCATTGAATGGTTCCCGATTTAGATTGACCGTCCACCCTAATGAAATCTCATAAGGCGAGGATTTTCTTCCGTCTATCAAGACATGCAGAGCGTTATAATAATCGACGTTTTTCAAGATCAACCCAGCCTCTACCCTTGTTACATCCAGGGCATCAAGTCCAGCCGGCCTGATATTATAATTTTTGCCAGCATCCATAATTGCATCCCAAGCATTTAAAGCATGTTCATTCGGCATAAATATTTCATAGCCCAAATCACCTGTATAACCTGTCCTTGAAATGTAAACATCAAAATCATCTAGTTTACATTCCGTAATCCCAAAGAATTTTAGGTTGTCCAAATCTGCGTTGCAAATTTGCTTTAGAATATCCCTTGAAGTAGGGCCTTGCAAGGCCAGACCAGCCACTTGATGGCTGATATCATTAACGGTAACATCAAAGCCTCGTAAGAACCTGCTAAACCAGGAAAAGCATGGGTCAGCCGAAGTGACCATGAATTCTTCATCACCCAATCTCATCACCGTGCCATCGTCTATAACTTTACCCTCATGGGTGCACCAACAGAGATAGGCCACACGGCCAACTTTGAGTTTATTGATGTCCCTCACCATGATCTGTGAAAGGTAATCAGCCGCATCTTTTCCCTGGACACGATATTTATGCAATGGGGTGACATCCAACAATCCAGCGGAGTTTCTGAAAGCAAAGTATTCCACATCATGCAATACTTCATAAGAGCTCACCGCGTAATATCCTGCCCACTCTTTCCAGTTCATACTGATGCAACGCTCGGACATTCTAGGGAAAAATGGGGTCTTGATAGGCATAAAAGAATTAACTTGAAATCAGCTTCAAATCTGAGCTAAAATACCTTTTAAAACAAATCATAAAATGTTAGATCCTGAAAAATTTTTGATCAAGGCCCGAAGTTCAAAATACCATCTTTGGTGGTTGAATTTTTTCATGGCCAGGATGGTCCCATTTAACCGGCCACACGGGTTCAAAATCACCGAAATCACTGAAGATTCTGTCAAGACTTATGTGCCTTATAAAAAGGTCAATCATAACCACATAAAAGGAATACATGCCTGTGCTTTGGCAACCATTTCTGAATTTACTACTGGTTTGGCTTTGATCAACAAATTAGGTTTTAAGAAATACCGCCTGATCATGCAAAAACTTGAAATACGTTATCATTACCAAGCAAAAGAGAATGTAATGACTGAATATATTACCCCAGATGATTGGATTGAAAGCCGGATAATAAAACCATTGGAAATACAAGATGCGATAGTGGTTAATTGTGAAGTGAAAACCCGGGATTTACAGAATAACCACATTACAACCGCCAATATCTTTTGGCAGATAAAAGATTGGAATAAGGTGAAAACCAAACTGGATTAAAGTAAAGGACTAATGACAATAAGCATTACCTGGTTATTTCCATCCTGTCAAGTAAATCATTAAGTCTTTGATCATCTTTTATTGGATCCAGCATAGAACGAAAACGGATTATAAAAATCGGGTTGTTACTTTCGGTGTAACCTCTTTCTAACCAATTTAAGGCTTCTTCTTTGTTCCCAAGTCCGATGTAAATAACTGCTATCATGAAAGGAGGTACATATTCCATCTCATTTTTCTTAAGGTGATAATTTAGTATCCTAGTTGCCTCCTCTTTGTTGCCCTCAAGGCCATAAGTATATCCCAAAGACCAATTTGTATTAGTCCCTGCTGTTCTATTATGGAAGGCATCAATTGCTTTTTGATATTCTCCCATAGCTGTATAAATGTTTGCAAGCCAAAAGAGTGCAAAATTGTCTGCAGGATAGGTTTTGAGTGTCTTATTTATTTCATCCAATGCAATGTCATATTCCCGGAAGTTATAATAGACCTCTGCAATATTCGACATAAATCGTGATGAAAGGGGATCCAATTGTCTGGCCATTCTGAAAAATTTAAGTGCTTGTTCTTTATTTCTTTTGTAAGTATTTAACATGCCCAACCAATAATATGATTCAACATAATTTGGACTCATTTCAACCACTTTATTTAGATACTCCTCTGCCGTTTTTAGTTCGTTCAAATAAATGTAGATAGTGCCTAAAGTCTGGTAACTTTCAACCATTTCATCGCCATTTCTTTGAGCTTTTAGTGCTGTTTCCATTGCTTTTGAGACTAAGTCTTTACTGGCGGAGCGCCCCCATCTTACATAGGTTAAATAAGTATTGGCCAGGCCAATGTAAGCCATAGTAAAACTCGGATCCTTTTCTATTGATTGTTGGAATTGTAATACCGCCAGATCCAGTTCTTGTTTTGTACCCGACCCTCTTTGCAAAATTTCCTGCCCTTTTTGATAATTCTCATACGCTTCCTTACTTACTGTCTTGACTTTGGTAATGTCGGATATTTCGTTTGGTGATATCTTTAACTCCAATTCTCTTGCGATTTTTACAGCGATTTCTCTTTGAATATCAAAAAGTCCTTTAGTTGAATATTTAGAAGTAAAGTTATCTGCCCAAATTTGCCTGTCATCTTCAGTCCTGATCAACTGTGCTGATATCATAATCTGGTCTTCCGCTTTACGTACACTTCCTTCTAATATATAACTGACATTTAGCTCTGAACTTATTTTTTTTGCCAACTTGGTTGTATTTCGATATTGCTCTACTGAAGTTCTTGATGTAACCCGCAGTTCCTTCATTCTTTGCAAATGAGTAAGAATGTCCTCCATTACACCATCAGCAAAGTATTGCTGGTCTTTATTATCACTCATATTTGTAAATGGAAGTACTGCAATGGATTTATCAATTTCATCATCAGTAGATTCACTGTTTTGATTATTATAAAAGAAAAAAACTAAAATGAGGATTATTAAGATTCCAACTGAAGTGAAAATAACTTTGTTATTGTTTTTTTTTTTTTTTTAAAATTAATTATATGGAAATAAATAAGTTAACGTTTAATAATAT
>CBDVAV010000332.1:0-5868 GCA_965372055.1 uncultured bacterium
CGTCATCAATGCCTACACCATTATCCTTCACACTAATAGTTGATCTGCCTTTTTCTGACTTATATGCATATAAGCAAATTTGCCTGTCTACTTTATCTTCAAATGCCTGTAAGGCATTTTTTACCAAGTTTATCAATACTTGTTCTATCAAGTCTTTGTCAGCGTTTACAGTTAGGGATTCAGGCTCAATTTTAATTTCCAATGTAACTTGTTGTTTCTGTATTTCCTGTTGCATTAATACATTGATATGGTTTAGCAATGCTTTGACCTTTACTGATTTAAGTTTTGGCTTAGGAGTATGGGTCAGGTTTCTGAAGTCTTGTACAAACCGTATCAATCCATGACTTCTTTTTTGTATCGTTTGAACTGCAAGATGAATATCTTCAATATCTTCATGAGGAATACTATCGATGTTTCCTGCACTGTTAATGTGGGAATCGAGTTCGTCTTCAACGGTAGCAGCCAGGGATTGAATAGGGGTTATGGAGTTCATTATCTCATGGGTCAATACCCTGACAAGATTTTGCCAGGCCTCCATTTCCTTTTCTTCCAGCTCATTTTGAATGTTCTGTAATGATACAAGTTTAAAATCCTCCCCCCTTAATGTCAATTCAATGGCATACACTGCCAGTTGAATAATTTCTCCACCTATTTCAAACCTAACCAGGTCCCGTCCCCCAGTCTTAAGCATGTAAAAACTATCCACCAGATGTTGGCTTTTGTCACTCAACTCTTTTACATTATCTAGCCTGCTAACTTTCAGGATCTTTTTAGCGGCATTATTGATTATTTGAATATCGCCAGTTTCTTTCACGAATGTAATGAGTCCAATTCCAACGTGCTGAACAATATTTTTCAGGTATTGGAAATCGGCCTCCCTCTCCTTTCTTAGTGATTGAAATCTTTTAATGACTTTATTCAGCTCTTTGTTGAGCTTATTTATTGTAGAATTACTGCTATCGGTAGGATAGGTGCTTCCTAGGTCATCATATTTTATTGAATTCAAAAAATTGACAATTTCCCGGTTGGATTTATCAATGTACTTGATAAAAGATATGAATTGCAAGCCCAATAGAAATACAGCCAATATAGGGGCTAAAAAAATAATATTGCCGGTGAAAGTCTCGAATAACAAATAAGAGGTTATTACAATGGCCAAAAGTCTGGCGCCAACATTAAATTTAAAATTACTAAAGCCCATGTTTATCTAATCTCCTATAAAGGGAGGCTCTTGTTAAACCTAATTCTTTGGCGGCATTGGAGATATTTCCCGAGTATTTGTTTATTGCCTTTTGGATAATGTTTTTCTCCACCTCATCAAGGTTGAGTTGGCCTGTGGTTACATCTTCAGATTCTTTGATCCCTGACAAGAAGAAGAACTCATCAGGGGAAATTACTTCACTATCAGTCATTATCACAGCTCTTTCAATGGCATGCTGTAATTCCCTTACATTCCCGGGCCAATGGTATTTTTGCAATCTCTTTATCGCCTGAGAGGAGATTTGAATATCTGGTTTACGATATTTTTGTCCATAATTTTTAACAAAATGTTGTGCCAATACGGGAATGTCATCTGTACGTTCGTGCAAAGAAGGAAGATGGATTTCCACGGTATTTATTCTATAGAGTAAATCCTGTCTGAATTTGTTTTCTTTCACCATATCGTGGATAGACAAGTTAGTAGCACAAACTAGCCTTATATCTATATCAACAGGTTGATTGGATCCTATTCTGGTTACTTTGCGATTTTGCAAAGCCGCTAATAGTTTAGATTGCAGTGGCAGGTTTAGGTTTCCAATCTCATCGAGAAATAATGTTCCACCATTGGCAATTTCAAACCTGCCCACCCTGTCTTCTTTTGCATCGGTAAATGATCCTTTTTTGTGGCCAAATAGCTCGCTTTCAAATAATGTTTCCGTAATGGCCCCCATATCTACTCCAATGAAGACATTGTCTTTTCTTAAGGATCTTTGATGGATAGCCCTTGAGACCAATTCCTTTCCCGTACCATTTTCCCCAAGGATCAAAATATTTGCATCTGTTTTTGCTACCTTTTCAATCAGGTCAAATACCTTCTTCATAGGCTCGCTATGGCCTATTATCTCTTTGAAAGGTTGATTGATATCCTCTTCCAGTTGTTTTTTCGCTTTCTTTAATTTGTCGACTTCCTTATATGATTTTTTCAACTTAATGGCAGTCGATAATGTAGCCAGGAGCTTTTCATTTTGCCATGGCTTAAGTACAAAATCCGTAGCTCCTTCTTTTAAAGCCTTAACAGCCATTTCAACATCACCAAAGGCTGTAATCAATATTACAACAGCCGATGGGTCCTTTTCCAAAATAGTATTCAACCAGTAAAATCCTTCTTTTCCACTTGTAGTGTCTTTACTGAAATTCATATCCAATAAGATCACGTCATAAGTGTCATTATTTAACAGAAAGGGTATTTTTTTAGGGTTTTTCTCAATAATAACCTGATGGGCATGCTTCTTTAAAAGTAATTTTGCTGCCAATAGCACATCTTCATCGTCATCTATCATTAATATTTTTCCAAGATCTTTTTCCACAGTTTAGCTTAAATTAGAATGAATGAATTATTTAAAAACTATGCCAATTAATAAAAAACAATCTGTTTGCAGATAATTTGTACATTATCTGATACATTGACTAAAATACCACCTGTAAATTGTTCTTAATTGAACGTGCAACGTACACTTTCGGACACAATTTAATCAAAATTAGCTTAGCTGTATGGATAATAGTTCGCATTCTTTGGTGTAATGGATTTATTGACAGCAATAAAATATTTGTGGTTGAAAATAAAGTTAATCGATTAATGTTTATTAAACTTTCCAAAAAATGTCACCTATCATTTTCTTTTATTTAAAGAAATATTATATTGCAGTGTTGTTATTGGATGAATTTTAATTAGTCCTATTTATTTTGAGTTTTTGACCTTGGGGCGTCGTTGAAGAACGATGCCTCTTTTTTTTGCCATTGAATTACGAAAACCGATTTTCTATTAACCCTCCAAAATGGAAGAACAATCGTTCAATTCCCCTGCTATTTGAGTGGAAATATAGCGATCTTATTGATGCCCCAACGGGTTAATGATATTGTGATTAATTTGATTTTATGGTTTATTATAATATATAAAAGGATCCTACATCTGTTCCATAATAAAGGAATGAACATATTTAACATTTCAAATGAATTGGATATGCTGGCAACGAATTTGCTATATGAAAATTGTGATTCACATAAATTCACCCTTTGCCAACTAATAGAATGGAAGCCGACCTAACCAGAATTTCAATAATTGAAGATAATGAGGTAGTTAGAAACGGGCTTGAAACCCTGATTGATATTACACCTGAATTTAAACTGTCGGGATCTTATGATAATTGTGAAGATGCAATAAAAAAACTGGAATATGATCCGTCTGATGTTATCCTTATGGATATAGATCTCCCAGGGATGAATGGAATACAGGGGATTGGAATTCTCAAGAAAATGATACCGGACGTTGACATCATTGTCATCACCATCCACGAAGATCATGAAATGGTATTTAAGGCCCTATGTGCCGGGGCATGTGGTTATATTACTAAATCAGCTGATTATGCCAAACTATTGGATGCCATTAAAGATGCTATCATTGGAGGTGCACCAATGAGCAATAAGATTGCAAGAATGGTGGTCGAATCATTTCAGAGAAATTACGACACCCCTTTGAGTCCAAGGGAGACAGAGGTACTAGGGCTTCTGGCAAAAGGTAAGAGTTACTCGGTTATTGCCGACGAAATATTTGTACATAAGGAAACCGTGAAATCACATATAAAGAACATCTATTTCAAATTACAAGTAAACAGCAAAGCCGATGCCATCGAAAAAGCTCTTAAAGAGAAGTATATCTAATTCGGTTTTCGTAAAATTATTCTAAAACAATTACAGATCTAATTAACCATTTTATAAAACTTGAGCCTTGAACCACTATAGGTAGTCAAAAATTGATTGTAGTATAAAGCCAATTCAAATTCCCCCAATTCCCCCAATTCACTTAGATCAATAGTCCTGCTTTCCTGATTATAGATATCAATAAAATTCAATTTATGATTTTTTAGAAAATACACCTCATTTCTAAAAAATCCCAGTTGAGTTATTCCGGGAACTTCAATGGACCGAAGATAATTCCCTAAATTGTCGAAAACCATGATTCCGGTAATCTCATCAACTATAAATAATAGATTTTGGTATTCTTTCATGAAGTTGATTTCATGAAGATTTGGTTTGAGCAAAAATTCAAGTGAAGTATTGCTGAGGATTGCCTTAAAATGGAGATCAAATTTTTTCAGACTGAAATCATTAATATCTATAACCCAAAGATTATTATCAATACCCAATGTGGCCATTTGGACATAACCGATGCCCAATGAGGGAAAATCGTAATTTGAAGACGAGGTCAGGAATCTATCAAGTAGTACATACTCCTGAAAATCCCTGTAGAAAAGAAAAGTCCTTAATCCCTGCCAAGCTTCCAAAAGAGTTACAGTGCCAAGTTTTGATGGAGAAAATGTTAACAATGGGAATCCCTTCTGATCCCATTTGATCAATGTACCCCATTTATTGACAGTGAAAACATGACCATCCTGATCAATGGAAATTGAAGAAACTTTTACTGTTGTATCTGATATTAGCCTAAAGCTTTGTCCATTGGAAATTCGATAATCTAACAAGAAGATCAATAATAATATTATATAAGGTTTAGTTTTCAAAATCCAATAATTTGAATTCTTGCCCATTAAATTCGCCGTATTTTGAGAAGTTTACCCAGTCTCCCAAATTGATGTAAAGACAGTTTTCATTGAGTTTTATCTCCATGGGCAAATGCCTGTGGCCAAAAATATAATAATCGTGATGGTTGGAGTTTTCCAATTCTTTACAATAGTTGAGTAACCTCTCTTTTTCGCCCATGAATTCATACGTTCCATTGGAGCTTGAAATCCTACTTTTCTTTGACCATTTATTGGCGAGGCTTATTCCTAAATTTGGGTGTATCCTGGCATATAACCATTGACATACTTTGTTGGTGAAAATCATTTTTAAAAATTTATACCCCGCTTCACCTTTTCCGAGTCCATCTCCGTGTCCGATTAAAAATCTGCTATCATTAACAATTAGTTCTTGTGGCTCCCTGAAAACTGGAATATTGAACTCTTTTGGAAAATAATCGAACATCCACATGTCATGATTGCCGGTAAACATGTGGATATTGATTCCATTATCAGACAACTCTGCCAGCTTGCCTTGTAATCTAATAAAGCCCTTGGGTACAGAATGTTTGTATTCAAACCAGAAATCGAAAACATCCCCTAATAAATAGATTGAGTAAGCATCCTTTGCAATCGCGTTGAGCCAGGCCACGATCTTTTTCTCTCGTTCCAGGCTTGATTTGTAATCAGGCACCCCAAGGTGAAAATCTGAAGCAAAGTAGATTTTTTTTCCGTGAGGCAGCGTTATTTGCTGATTGATGGAGGAAGAAATCATAATTCAGGAAACCCTTTTACTAATCTTAGTCTGGTGTATCCGCCTTTTCTTCTGTTTTAGATTCATTGCTTGCGGCATCACTGGATTCAGAGCCGTTGTCCAAGGATTTTGGGTCATTATTTTCCGGTACTTCCCCTGATTTCACTTCCTCGGTTTTGTGATCCGGCTCTTCATTTTTGTTTTCGGTATAAGCCTGATAAACAGTTTGTGTTTTAAAAGGCCTGGGTCCGATCAGCCTCTCAAGATCTGATTGAAAAATGATCTCTTTCTCTAATAATTCTTTGGCAATAACTTCCAGGTGTTTAATGTGTTTTTTTAATA
>CBDVAV010000333.1:0-5848 GCA_965372055.1 uncultured bacterium
GAGCCAATAGATCCCAAGGGATCGGTTGATGAAGTATTGCAGCAGATATTTCAAGTAATTGAAAAACTCGATCTAAAAAATACCGAGGGGATTGGAATCGGGGTGCCAAGTGTGGTGGACGTAGAAAAAGGAATTGTCTATGATGTGCAAAACATACCTTCATGGATCGAGGTTCCTGTCGGGAGTATTTTGAAAGATAGATACAAGGTCCCGGTTTGGGTTAATAACGATGCTAATTGTTTTGCCTTGGCAGAGTATCATTTCGGAAAAGGGCAAGGATATAATTCCATGATAGGATTGATCATGGGAACAGGCATTGCTGGAGGGATCATTATCAATGGTAAGCTCTATGAAGGAGCTAATTGTGGTGCCGGGGAATTTGGCATGATTGGTTATTTGAAAAAACACTATGAATACTATTCCTGTGGCCAGTTTTTTACAAATATTCATAACCTGAAAGGGGAAGAAGTTGCCCGAATGGCAGAAGAAGGAGATAGTCGTAGCATGGCTATTATGGAAGAATTTGGCAAACATGTTGGAAATACCCTCAGTGCAATTTTATACGCGTATGATCCGGAGGTTATTGTTTTAGGGGGATCAGTCAGTAAAACATATCCATTAATTAAACCCTCAATTTGGAAAGTATTGGATGATTTTGCCTTTTCACCAACCATCAAAAATTTAAAACTTGAAGTTTCAGAGCTTAAGCATGCTGGAGTATTGGGGGCAGCCGCACTGAATCTAAATCTTGTATGAACCTGAAATCGATTAATAAAGTAGCGTCCCCGCATAATAATGGTGCGGGGCAAGCTATGCCAGGAAAATATACCTTTACTTTTCAAAAGGTATATTTTGTCCGGCATTTGAAGGAGATTGCGGATATTTTTATCCTTTTTTAAAAAGTAAGGATAAAAATTCCGCAATGACGAGGCTGATTTATTGATTATCAGTTTATTAAAAATAAAAGCATGCAAATTGGTTTGTTTATTCCCTGTTATGTTGATCAATTTTACCCAGAAGTAGGTATCGCTACTTTGGAATTATTGGAAAAACTGGATTGTAAGGTTCATTTTCCTGTAACGCAAACATGTTGCGGCCAGCCAATTGCCAACTCTGGTGCCGAATCCGAAGTTTTTCCCATATATGAAAATTTCATCAGGTTATTTTCTCAATTCGATTACATTGTAACCCCTTCCCCAAGTTGCACCTACCATGTCAGAAAACATTACGATATATTGGAACAAACCGAGGAAGTGAAGCATGTACGCCAAAGAACCCTGGACCTAACAGAATTTCTCATTGACATATTGCATATTGACAAATTAGATGCCTCCTTTCCCCATAAGGTGGGTTTTCACCAGGGTTGCCATGGACTCCGGGGACTGCATCTTGCAAAATCAACTGAATTAATATCCGATGATTTCTCAAAATGGAGACAACTGTTGGCGATGGTAAAGGGCCTGGAGGTCATCAAGCTAACAATGCCCGATGAATGCTGTGGGTTCGGAGGAACATTCGCTGTTCAAGAGCCTGAGGTCTCTGCCAAAATGGGTCGAGATCGGATCAAGGATCACGTTGATAATGGAGCTGAATTTATCGTGTCTGGGGACATGTCTTGCCTAATGCATTTACAAGGTTTGATTAAACGTAAAAAATACCCCATCAAGGTCATTCATCTGGCAGAAATATTAAATAGATGACCGACAAACATGCAAATATAGCTGCTAAATTCATCAGGGATGAAAAAAGGACAGACTGGCATAACCAGGCTGTCTGGAACTTTCGCCAAAAAAGAGACCTCATGGCGCATTCTATCCCCGAGTGGGAAGTGCTACGCACCCTTGCTTCCGATATTAAGTCCAATGTACTTGGCCAACTAGATGAATATTTATTGGAATTTGAAAAAAATGCTGAAAAGAACGGTGTTCAAATACATTGGGCTTCAGATGCTGCATCCCATAACAAAATTGTTGGTGAAATTTTAGACAAGCACAATATCACGCATGTGGTGAAAAGCAAATCCATGCTTACCGAAGAATGCGGCTTGAATAACTATCTTGAACAAAAGGGTGTGGAAGTAATTGATACTGATCTTGGGGAACGCATCATCCAGTTGCGCGACGAGCCTCCCAGCCATATTATAGCCCCTGCCATACACTTAAAAAAGCAAGATATTAGTGATACTTTTCATAAAGAACTTAATACTGAAAAAGGAAATGTTGACCCTACTTATCTCACGAGATCAGCACGGCAGCACCTGAGGGAAAAATTCCTGAACGCACAGGCAGGTATTACCGGGGGTAATTTTGCCATAGCAGAAAATGGCAGTATAGTGGTAGTTACCAATGAGGGCAATGCTGATTTTGGTGTAAACATCCCTCCTATTCAGATCCATTGTATAGGTATTGAAAAGATAATCCCCAAGTGGGAGCATTTGGGAATTTTTACCAGGTTATTGGCTGCAAGTGCTACCGGTCAAAAACTATCAGTCTATACCTCCCATTATTCCCGGCCAAAACCAGGGGGTGAAATGCATGTGGTTTTGGTAGATAATGGCCGTACAGCCCAATTAGGTAGGGAAGACTATCGGAATTCGCTGAAATGTATCCGCTGTTCAGCTTGCCTGAACACTTGCCCGGTGTACCGACGCAGCGGTGGTCATAGTTATCATTCTGCCATCTCGGGCCCTATTGGGTCTATTTTCATGCCTGGTAAAGACCTGGATGAATATTGCGACCTTCCCATGGCTTCTTCGCTTTGTGGCTCCTGCACAGATGTTTGTCCTGTTAAAATCAACATCCATGAACAACTTTACCGCTGGCGCCAAAATATTGGACAACAAGGACTAATTCCCAAACTGAAGATGAGAGTTATTAAAAAAGCTGCCATGGTATTATCTGATAGCAAATCTTTTGAATTTTATAGTAAAATGGCCCGTATGATAATGAATTGGACACCAAGGTTTCTACTTTATAACAAGTTGAATGTCTGGGGAAAGCATAGGGATTTGCCCAAACCCCCAAAAGAGAGCTTTAGGAAATGGTATCAAAAAAACCGAGATGGAAATGAGTAGGGAAAAAATCATTTCTGCCATCAAAGCAAATAAACCTGAATCATTCGAGTTGCCGGAAATACCCCGATTCAATAACCGGGACAAGAACCTTTTGGAAATGTTTTGCCAAAATGCCGAATTGAGTGGTGCTGCTTTAGTTCCAAGTTCAAATCAGAGCATTGAAGAGAAAATCAATCAACTGTTCCCAGATGCCAGTCAAATTGCTTCCACTCTGGGGTCGTATGCTGGAAATGTCGAATTAGACAATATCGATCATCCTTCAGAATTAAAATCCATTGATGTTGCGGTATTGAGGGCGGAACTTGGGGTAGCTGACAACGGGGCAGTTTGGTTAAGCGATCAGACATTGCCTAAAAGAATATTGCCCTTTATCACCCAACATCTGGTGGTTCTATTAAAAAAAGAGGACATAGTTTATAGCATGCACGATGCTTATGCTAAAATTGATCCGCATGACATGGGATTTGGTGTATTTATCTGCGGACCCTCAAAAACTGCTGATATTGAACAATCAGTAGTGATTGGAGCTCACGGGCCTATAAGTTTTACCATTATTCTTGAGTAGTTAAGAGCTGTCCAATAATTAATAAATCGTCATTATCCGACCGTGCCTGACCGGCAGGCAGGCTTGATCGGATAATCCCTATCATCTTACTTCAGAAAATTATAGATTCCCGTTTTCACGGGAATGACGTCCTATTGGACGACTCTTCAATATCTTTTGTATCATACTAGCTCCTTTGATCCAAATTTTATGATTTCTTCAAGGCTAATATGATCACCTGAAGTGCTGCCATAGTGGGCATGTTCGATAATCCCGGATGAAATTAGAAAATCGGCGGGCATCAAATGCATGTCCCCCCTCTGCCTGATTTTCATTTCAAAGCCCAGTTTCATGGCCTTCATCATCTTTTTTACCTGCATCATTGAGGCCATGGTACTGAACATGGAAGATGTTAATCCGTATTTATTGTAAATAATTTTCTGCAGGTCGGGAATCACGGTAAAGGGAAACTCATTGTCCTTTACCATAGTGCTTAAAATATCTTCTTTTGAAGATTGCAAAAACATGACAACTTGTAAATTGTTTTCTTGAAATTTGTCCTTTGCATTGATCAACTCATGAACCCTAAGGTTGCACATAATGCAGTCTACATTCCTAAGAAAACTGATAAAGACCTTATCATTGTTAAAATTGCTGTCTATTTCCCTGCCGTAAATATCCGGGGTATTAAAAAGCGGGGCATTATCACCTTTTTTTAATTTCATTGTGTAAATTTTATATGGGTTACTTTTAGCTTAAACAAGTTGATTTTAGAAATAGTTTATGATTTACTACGAATATCGTAGTTCTATGCAAATTAATTATTTTAATGATTGGTATCCAATAATAGATCAATCCTCAATAGCTTCAAAAAGGGCATTAGTAATCTAATTAAATGCCACCTAATACTCCTGATCTAATTGGTAATATCATTAATATTTAAAATGCATTGATTTTGATTAACTTTAAATAGGTGTAATATTTAGTCAATGATTTCGGATTATAACATCAGCCCATGGATTCTAATTGCCTTTATCGGAGCGATAAATGGTTTTATAATCACGCTTGTCCTTTTACTTCGAAAACGGCCACTGGCTAACATTTTCCTGGCGATTATGATTGGTTGCTTTTCTTATCAACTTTTGAGTAGTGTCCTTTACCAGACTGATTTGATAAAGAAAGTCCCTTTTATTGTTGGGACTCCTACATTACTCCTTTATCTGGTCGGCCCCTCTTTTTACCTTTATATTGTTTTGACCCTAAAAAACAGGAATGAAATAAAAAGGGCTGATTACCTCCATCTTATACCTTTTCTGATCTGTTTTATAGCAGCCTCCCCTTTCTATTTTCAAAGCAACGTACAAAAGTTGGCCTATCTTAACAACATTGATCCAAATACTGTTAATATCCCCTTAAAAAGGGCCTTTTATTTTCTGGGGCATATTGTCCAAACTATCTTTTATCTCGTCCTGTCTTTCCGGATGGTATTTCATGAGAATTTAAAGTCCCCAAAATCCGAAATTTATGGAAAGGTAATATGGATAAAAAGAGTGTATTTTTCGTTGTCGTTATTTGCTTTGATCTATGCGATCGAATTGGTCATCTTCATGTTTTTCGACTCCTATGCAGTGCAATGGAGAAATATTTTCAATGGCTCAATGTCATTTTTTGTGATTATGATGGGATTCTGGTTATTGAAAGAATCCAATATCCTAACTCAATCCCGATCTGGTTCTTCATTATCATTAGATGATGAAAAAATACATGAGATTAAAAACAAGATAATGTCAGTTTTGGAAGATGAACAACTTTACCTTGACAGTAAACTGACATTAGGTAGTCTTGGTGAAAAATTATCTATCAATACATTTTATATTTCTGCAGTTATCAATAAAACATTCGGAAAAAGTTTTAACGAACTGATAAGTGAATACAGGGTAAATTATGCCAAAAAGCTACTTTCCCAGGGAAATTTTCAACAAATGAAATTATTTGCCATTGCCCTGGAATCCGGATTTAGCAATAAGAATACTTTCAACAGGGTATTTAAGAAAATTACCGGAAACACCCCTTCCGAATATAGATCATTGCCAAAATAGTTTCTGTCTATAATGATGTCCATTGAAAATCACCATTTACCCCAAAACCCTAAAGGGAGTGTTGATTTTCAATTGACTTCACCCTATAGAGGTGGGGTAAGAGTCATTGGAATGTATTCTATAGATAGACTA
>CBDVAV010000334.1:0-5837 GCA_965372055.1 uncultured bacterium
TGATTGGCATATCATAGCAGAACATTTAGTAAAAGACACTAATCATTACATTGGATATTACTCTGCTTTGCAAATCCACAATTTAATTACTCAACCTTCTTTAAAAGAGCAAATAGTTGTATCAAAACAAATTCGTCCTTCGACAATTAAAATAAAGAATGTTGATTTTCAATTTATTTATCACAATGAGAATCATTTTTCCGGTTCTAAAAAAATATGGATTGACAGCTTTAACAAAGTGCTGTGTTCAGACCTAGAGAAAACGTTTATTGATTGCTTATTTAAACCAGATTATGCTGGTGGAATTGTTGAAGTAGCAAGAGCAATCTATACATCAAAAGATAAAATCAAGTTCAACAAACTTCTGGAATATGCTGAGAAATTCAAATCACAAGCAGTTATTAAACGACTTGGTTTTCTGTTAGAAACACTTGAAATTGAAACGAACATTATCCCCAAATTAAACAAGCTAAAAACAGCATCTTATGTGCTTTTGGATACCGAATTACCAAGGTCAGGAAAGATGATTAGCCGTTGGAGTATCCAACAAAACTTAGAGACTGAAACTATTAAATCTGCTATTTATACATGATTAAACCAGGAGAAATACAAAACAAAGCTCGTGAATTCGGTGTGAGAGACCAGCAGATTGAAAAGGATTATATCCTCTCATGGATTCTGCAAGGAATATCTCAACATGAGGAACTCTCTAAAACTATCGTTTTTAAAGGCGGGACTGTTTTAAAGAAAGTCTATTTCGAAGATTATAGATTTTCAGAAGATCTTGATTATACATTACTAGATAATGATATTACCAACGAACAAATATTTGAATGGTTTGCAAAAGTATTCGAATATATAAGTGAAGAAGCAAATATTCCTTTAGAGATAACCGATAACAACGAGCATGAAGATGGTGGAATCAACTTTTACATCAGTTATGCTGGCCCACTTGGAGGTTTAGGTGCTAATAAAAAAGTGAAAATTGATATTTCAAGAAGTGAAACTTTAGTATTTAAGCCCGTCTTGAATAATGTTTTCCTTGGATACTCCGACCAAGAAGAACATCAATTACTTTGCTATTCCCTTGAAGAAATATTGGTTGAAAAATTACGATCCGTTATGCAACGAATGCAAGCCCGTGATTTTTACGACATCTGGTATTTACTGGAAGTTCATGACATGGATGTAGATTTCTACATCAACGAATTCAAAACAAAATGTGAAAGTAAAGATGTGAATCCTTCTGATTTTCATACCAAACTAAAACAGCGTTTACCACAGTACAAAGGGCGTTGGCAAAAATCTATGGCTGACCAAATTCAGGGCTTGCCAGATTTTGACACTGTTTTACGAGAAGTAATGCGTCACTTAAAAAAACTAGAATTTTAATGATAAATAAAGATAATTTTAAAGACCTTTTAGCAAAACTTGACTTTTCAAGTAAGGGTGATAAGTTTACTAAAAAATTCAAAGAAACAGATACTTATCTGAAAGTTGACTTCAAAGCTGAAAAACTTATCTAGCCAGATGACAAGGGGTTTACTATAAACGAAAGGCAAACCTGTAATTTTAAGAAAAAAGAAAATTTTGTTGTTTTTGAGTGTGTTCACAGACTTTTTGAAAAAGGATATAAACCTGAACATATCGGTCTTGGCTCGTAGGTCAAGGAAAGCAAGGAGCTATTCACTCCCTACGTTTTTTGTCAAGGTCGTTAGCAATTATTAACACCCAAAATAATCATCAAATGAATAAGATAATCAAAGTACTGGCATCCAATGAAATGAAAATAATCAAATTGAGGTTGAAATTTAGTACGGAGTAAAAAGAAAAAACTCTTGACTTTAAGACATAACGTCAATTTTTCAGTACTTTGAAATGTAGTCGAATGCCATTAGGCTAAAATGTTATGATTAAGACTAAAGTTATGTGAATTCATAAAAAATGAAACTATGTTATTAGAAGCTATTTTAAAAGCAATAAATGAAATCGAATCAATGGACAATCGATCAAAAGAAATGGATCATGTGCTTGATAATTTGAAGGATACTATCAATATACGAATGAAGGAGAATCTGATGGACTTCATGAGCGTTGGGGACAAAATGGGTTATGCCGATATTAAGAAGCAATTGAGAGATTTGTTGGGATTTATTGACTCAGTAGAAGCGAGTAAAAAGGAATAAACAATTGCTAACAAGGAGATAAAGTGAATTTGCTTGCAGTGCTATTGGAAACGGCAGAAATAAATCCCTACTTTTATGGTTAATGGACAAGTGAATGAGGGCAAACTCACTTTATCAAGAACTTTAGCAACTATTACCACACTCCCTTTTGAATTTATAACTAATACCAACAGATCATTTCATTGATTTTTTTCAAAAACATTTGGGTAACCAATTGGTTACCCTTATATTTGTAACCAATCAGTTACTTAAAGTTGTGAGAAGAGATGTTTTTCAAGCAATATCCGACCCAGTTAGAAGAGATATAATTAAGCTTTTAGCAGAACAAACCCATACTGTTAATTCTGTTGCTGAAAAATTTGATGTTAGCCGCCCTGCAATTTCAAAACATTTAAAAATCTTAGAAGAGTGCGGGATAGTAGTTGTAAACAAACAGGGTAGAGAGCGATTTTGCCGAATTCAACCTAGAAGCCTTATCCCTGCTTTTTTATGGATTGAACAATATCGAAATCTGTGGGAGGATAAGCTAGATTCTTTCGAGAATTATTTAACCAAATTACAAACTAAAACTAAAAAAAATGAGTGAAACAAATGAAATGAACAATCGAACACTAACATTAAAAAGAACTTTTGATGCACCCTTTAAATTAGTTTGGGAAGCTTGGACTCAACCTGAACATATTGCTTTATGGTGGGGGCCAAAAGGAATGGAGGTTAAAGTTGTTGAACACGATTTTAGAGTCGGAGGTATATGGAAATACACCATGAAAATGCCAGATGGGAACGAATTCATTACTGAGGGTGTATATTCAGAAATTGTTGAACTTGAAAAAATAATTTCATCCGCAGACTTCAAACCAATGACTGAAGGTGTGGAAATACAAGCACTATTTGAGGAGAATGGAGATAAAACCAATTTTACTTTTAATGTTGTTCATGCAACAGAAGAATATTGTAAACAACAAGAGAAAATGGGCTTTTATAATGGCTGGGGTTCAGTTTTTGATGGATTGGAAACTTATTTGAACACTCTGGTAAAATAACAAATAAATCTGCTGCCAAAAAAAAGATAAATGCAGGCATCAAAATCTATTCTTTTTCAAATCCATAATCCCTTTCAACTTTTGCGATCCGAACTTTGAAGGATGAATACCAATCGGTTTTCCCTTTTTTTCTTGCAAAAGAATGTTCAGCGTTATTTTTCCAATTTTTAATGGATTCCAAGTCTTTCCAATAAGAAACTGTTATTCCCAAATCTTCCCTTACCGTTTCTACACCTAAAAATCCATTTTGCTGCGAGGCCAGTTCAATCATCCTGTCAGCCATTTCTGAATAACCATTTGCTCCTTTTGTTCTAAGGGAACTAAATATTACAGCATAATATGGTGGTTTGGGTGTTTTGGCAATCATCCGTTCTACTGTTTATCGATCACAAATTTAATTTACTTTATATCCTATTTCATCGTTAAGTTTTATCTTGCTTTTAGCAAAATTACCGGTGCCAAATGCTATCTCTTTTCCATCTTGATTATAAAGGATGGATTCTGCCACGAATAAATTTCCGGAATGGTATTTCACTTTCCCGATTGACTTGATCAATCCCTTGTTCGCAGGTCTGATCAAATTCAGGTTAAAGGAAGTAGTAAGCACAATAACATCCATGACAATGGAGTTAACAGCAAAAAATGCAGCATCATCCAATAACTTAAAATATACCGCACCGTGGATAGCCCCCAAGGCATGAAAATATTTTTCAGATATATCCAATCCAACTTCTGCCTTTTTCTCTGATATTTTAACAGTGGTAGTATCAAATATCTCAGCATTGATATTAGCCCTTAAATACATCCTTTCCAGTTTTCGATAATGTTCTGAGCTCATGCCTATTGTACTTTTTAATACTACCTAAGTTTTACAAATATAGTTCGTTTCACCCTCTCCAACCTTATATCTTGCATCTTACGTATAACTTCATAATAGTTTGTACAAGATAATCATTGTATATTTATCATCCTTAAAAACGATTAATTAGCCATGAAAAAATTTAGGTTCCTCATCTTTAGCACACTGTTTATCAGTACTCTTGTTTTTAGTCAGGAAACAAAGATCAGTGGTGAACTCGATAATAAGTTACCTGTAGATTCAAAGGTCAGGGTAGGCAAACTGGACAATGGCCTGACTTATTATATCCGCAAAAATGTAAAGCCTGAGAAAAGGGTTGAGATGCGGCTTGTGGTAAACGCGGGTTCATTGATGGAAGATGATGATCAGCAAGGGCTTGCCCATTTTGTTGAGCACATGGCCTTTAATGGCACGAAAAATTTCGAGAAAAATGAAATCGTAAACTATTTACAGTCCATTGGTGTACAATTTGGTGCCGACCTGAACGCATATACCAGTTTTGATGAAACAGTTTATATATTACCAATCCCAACTGATGATCCGGAAATCGTGAATCAAGGACTGCAAGTCCTGGAAGATTGGGCGCATAACGTGCTGTTGACAGAAGAAGAAATCGACAAGGAATGGGGAGTGGTATTGGAGGAGGGGCGATTGGGACAGGGGGCAAGCCAACGCATGAGGGACCAGTATTTCCCAGTGCTCTTTAAAGATTCCAGATATGCCGAGAGGTTACCGATTGGGAAAAAGGAGATCATAGAAGAATCCCCCTATGATGCTGCCAGAAGGTTTTACCGGGATTGGTACCGTCCTGATCTGATGTCTGTGATCGCTGTGGGTGATATCGATGTAGATGAAATGGAACAAAAGATCAAGGATCATTTTGGCGGGATTAAAAACCCGACCAACCCCAGGCCGAGAAAAGTATATGAAGTTCCCGATCACGAAGAAACATTTATTGTTATCACCAGTGATAAAGAAGCTCCATTTACGCAGATACAACTTCTATATAAAAATGATAATGTAACCACCGAAACTATTAAAGAATATAGAAGGGATGCCATTTTCCAACTGTACAATGGAATGCTTAACGAGAGACTGCAGGAACTGACCCAGTCTGCAGACCCACCTTTCCTATTTGGCCAGACTAGCTTTGGTAACCTGGTGAGGACAAAAAGCAGTTATACATCCTTTGCGGTAGTAGGGGAAAATGGGGTAGAGAAAGGATTGAAAGCCCTACTTGAAGAGAATGAACGGGTTAAAAAATTTGGTTTTACCCAGGCGGAATTGGGAAGATATAAATTGAAAACACTAAATCGTTATGAACAGGCATACAAAGAAAGCGATAAAACAGAGTCTGCCAGGTATGCCGCGGAATATATACGAAGTTTCTTGACAGCGGAGCCCATCCCAGGTATTGAATTTGAATTCGAAATAATAAAGCAGTATTTGCCAGGGATAAAATTGGAAGAAGTCAATGCCCTGGCAGCAAATTGGATAAGAAGCACCAACCGGGTAGCTGTCATTACCGGACCAGATAAAGAAGGGGTCACCCTGCCTACAGAAAACGATATTAGAAGAATGCTGGATGAAGCTGATAAGATGGAAATCACTGCTTATGAAGAAGAGGATCTAGGGACTGAACTAATGGAGGCATTACCAACACCTGGCAAAGTGTCTGCATCAAAGCATTATGAGGATATAGGAACTACTGAGATTACACTATCCAATGGGGTAATTGTGGTACTTAAA
>CBDVAV010000335.1:0-5816 GCA_965372055.1 uncultured bacterium
AGCGCTCGGGACTGTATTTGATAACAATGTAATATGAAATGTCTCGTGATATTATACAGCTACTAAATTTAAAGCAGAAGAACAAACAGGAATTCTTTTGTCTAAATTTTTTAAATCATATTTTTTAAATCACCTTTTAATTCTAAATATGGTAAATTTAGGGGCTTATTATTTCCGCTATAATCAATGAATTATGTTGGGAATCACCAAGTGTTATTATTTAACTAGAGTACGGATATTAACAATCCTAATGTTATTGAGTGGGTTAGTGCAAGCCCAAATACAACTGGACTCCACCCTTCTCCCTATAATACTTATAAATACTTCCGGTGTAGCAATTGTCGATGAACCAAAAATATCAGCAACCATGGGTATCATCGATAATGGCCCGGGCCTTTATAACCGCGCTACAGATATTTATAACGATTATGATGGAAATATCGGAATTGAATTGAGGGGTTCTACCAGCCAGTTTCTTTTTGATAAGAAAAGTTACGGTATTGAGCTTTGGACCTCAACCCTGCAGGATACTTCAGCAAGTATTCTGGGATTTCCCAGGGAAGAGGACTGGGTATTTAATGGCCCTTATTCTGATAAATCCCTAATGCGCAATGTAATCACGTTCGATCTATGGAATAAAACTGGTCGGTATGGCTCAAGAACCCGCTTTTTCGAATTGGTGATAAATAATGATTACAAAGGGGTATATGTACTGATGGAAAAAGTCAAGAGGGATTCCAGTCGCGTTAACATCAGCAAGTTGACCGAATTAGAGAATTCAGGTGATGATTTGACCGGGGGGTATATTGTCAAACTCGATAAGTTTGATGGCTCCAACAGTGGACAAGGCTGGATTTCACCTTATCGGCCCCGTAATTATGTTTCTGATGATCAGGTTGTTTTTTTCCAGTTTGATTATCCGAAAGGATCGAACATTACCCCACAGCAAAGACAATATATCGAGGGATATGTTACCGGGTTTGAAGAAGCATTGTTCAGCAGTAATTACCGGGACATACAAACCGGGTACAGGGCCTATATTTATGATGATTCTTTTATTGATTTTGCCATTATGAACGAGGTGACCCGCAATGTTGACGGCTATAGGTTGAGCACCTTTTTACACAAGGACAAAGACAGTCAGGGAGGTAAGCTAACCATAGGGCCAATTTGGGATTTTAACCTGGCAATTGGCAATGCCGACTACTGTAATGGTTCTGACATCACTGGCTGGGCCTGGGATTTTAACACTGTTTGCAGACAGGATTTTTGGCTTATTCCTTTCTGGTGGAAAAGAATGCTTTCTGATCCAGGGTTCGTATCCAGTCTCCAAACCAGATGGCTGGAGTTGAGAAATGGACCTTTTGCCACAGACCAAATTATGCAACTGGTAGATTCGGTTAGCCAGTTACTGGAAAAGCCTCAACAAAGGAATTATCAACGTTGGAACATCATGGGTCAATACGTGTGGCCCAATAATTTTGTAGGGCAAAATTATCAGGAGGAAGTTCAATACCTGAAAGACTGGCTGGATCAACGATTACAATGGCTGGATAATAATTTCGCTGCACTTGAGGTAGTAACAGCTTTGAAAATCAATAATGAAATTCCATCTGTCAGTATTTTCCCCAATCCATTTAGTACAAATATTCATATAAATCATACCGAAGGGATTAAAGGAATTTCTCTTTACAATAACCTTGGGCATTTAATAAAGCACATTGAAAATATTAATAGGGAAAAAGCCTTCGAGCTTAATGTTATAAACTTACCAAATGGCCTTTATTTTATAGAGTTAGAGGGCAGGAACAATCAAAAGCACACCTTGAAAATCATCAAGAATTAACTTTATCTGGATCATCAAGCAAAAGTTTATATATCTTAAACCGGACAGGATTCTTCTGGGAATTTCCGCAATAATAAAACAAAAAGGGGCAACCGTTACGAAGTTACCCCTTGACAAATTAAACCCTCGTGGCAAAGTAAAACAAGAAACATAGCTCCAAACAATGACTTTTGTCAGGTTTGAAAAAATAGTTGCTATCTGAAAAATCCATCCCCTTCAAAATAATTTACAGTATATCGGATTTAATATTAATGTAAACTCACTAAAGTAACATTGGAAGTATATTTTGATTTTAATTAACAGTAATCCTGTCTAAGTTTGGTCACCTATCTAAGAATAGTTGAACGTTTTAAAAGGGGTGAGCTAAAACGTAGCTTACCCCTTTCCTTTTATTGTTGGTGTAGTGATTGTATGAGCTGAGCACCACAACAGATAAAATGAACTTATAAGGAGAAATGGAGATGTGTAAACCCCAGCAATAAATCTTCCATAATAAAATGAGCCAGCAATATGGCCTAATCCATTAAACATCATTAATACCCCGTAGAAGTAAGCAAAATATAATATCCATTTTTTCTTCTTCCTGGCGAAATAAGTTAATGCAAAAAGAACAGTAATTGCTATTATCAATCCAGTCAACCATACTGAAAAGGTAAACACAGGAAATGAAAAGAACTCCATATTATTATTCAGATTGGTAACCAAAGGATTATAAAGAGATAAAAAATCATTCAAGGCTTCATCAACAACGTGCAATGCCAGGGATGAGGTCAGAAATATCCAGGCCAGGCCAAAATTCGGTTTAATCTTCACATAATTAAGTTACGAAAGTTTACATTATCATAATAGGGGGTAGGGTTGAATACTGGCATAAAATTAACTATTATTACCTAACTACAAAGGCATCTTTATACGTATTTACCGCATTTCCATACCGTATAATTCATACCCTGCAAATTTGGAATTAAATATTAAGTGTTAATATTACCCGGTTGCAATTCTTATTCATTGTTTCTTTGATATAACCTAGACATAAAAGTAAAGTGATTGTATGTAAATGTTATTAACGGCTTGCAAATGTTTATAGCCTCTTGTGGCATAACTTAAGTGTTGAGGGATATACTCAAACATTGCAATTATTGACTTAAAGGTATGATTGAATCTTGAATTTCAAGACTTTTTAAATTTAGTTGTTTTACATAAATATAGGAGGACTGCAATGAAAATCATGGTAATTTATCTGCTATTAGCTGCTTCTTGTTTGATATCAAGTGACTCTATTGCCCAGTGCGACTCTAGGATTAGGCCTGCAAATTCCTATGAAATCAAATACCGTGAACGCGACAATCGTTGTGAGGGTATGTACCGATCAGATGTTGCCAGTTTTGGATTTAGTATCGTGGGGGTTATCCAGGGCAAATTTCAGTACAGATTGGATCGGCAGGAAAAACTCATTGTTTCGTCACCATTCTTGCAAAACCAGACTGTTAACATTCGAGCAATGGCCCTTCCACTAACTACATATTATCGAATGGATGCTAAAATTGATCAAGAAGACAGTTTAATATGGCCCGTTGGCGATGTTCTTTACCAAGAAAACCTAGGAAATGAATCAATTGGTGTATTTGGTTGGATCGGTAAAGAAGAAGATAAAATTTATGTCCCGGTAAAAGTAACTTCTGAAATGAGGCCGTCTTTAGAAGATTCTGTGACATATATATATTTAAAGGCATCCAAGGATGTTAAAAATGTAAAGTGGCGTTTTGCAGATTTAACAGAAGACAGTACTTGTTCTGCATCGGGACCTTGGATAAAGCCGGTGGTCAGTAGATACAGTTACGGCAAAAAGATTATTGTTAACGTGCCTGCACAAAAGAAGGCACCTATTTGCATTACTGTAACAGCGGAAGATCAAAGAACTGAGGGAAGAATGTATTATATCAAAGAGAAAATTATCCTCAATTAAGGCTATAACATCATCGAAAGTATGGACAAAGGAACGCATAAAAACCTCAAAAAAGAAAAGAAAAAGCATGCCAGGGCCTTATCTCAGGCCCTGGTAAAAGGCGAAAGTATAAATAAAGCCAGGGAACACAAGGAGTGGTTGGAAATACTTACTTGGGCAATCAACTCTTCAATGTCATCAAAAAAACATGCACTCTCCCGAACCCAGATTTTTGCAGTTGTCTTACTTGTGGTAATTAGCTTGACAATTTCCTTTGTCTGGTCACAACAAAGAAGTACGACACATATTTCATTTGAAATAATTACATCCAATGTGGGTCTTACACTTGGCAGTAAATGGGAACTAACCGAAAGCCTTGCCATAGATGAAAGGTTGGTAATTAATAGAATTGAAATCGATAACCTGGACACCGTGCTTGCAGAGGAGTCCAATATCAAATTCTTTAAAGGTCTTGATAATGATCAAAAGACTGCCAAGTTGATTATGACCGGGGAAAATATGCTTCTGGATATGCTTACCTTACCTGAGAAAGTTTCAATTGATCTCACCACAGAAGATAATTCATTGATATTCTATGCTAAAGGAGGCCCCTTGCATTGTGAAATTTTTACTCACCAGGCAAATCTTAAATTTATTCTAATCGATAATGAAACCAACATAAATATAGAGGATGTAGAATTTGTAAATATTGTATCATCCCGAACCAAAAATAATCTGGTAACGCTTAAATTGGATATCTCTGAAGATGATTGGACATTGCGAAATCTCCACACCACACATTTGAACTTTACCCAAGAATACTTGCCCGGCCGAGGAAAATTTGTATCTACAATTAAGTCCGGTAATATAAACATTGTTGAAACAGGTGAAAAAGAGGAGTTGAGGAAAGATGATATGTTTCATCTGGAAGATATAACTACTCGAAGGTTAGAATTAAGCAAAACGAATGACGGGTTTAAGGTATTTTTTGAAGGTTCGGCAAGAGTGATCAAGGCCGGGCCAATAGGCTTTGAAAAAAACCTGGCCCCAACCCATCTTGAATATCTTTATCACCAACAAAAAGTTGGATTTATCCTGAGTATAATGGGATCAATACTCGGGCTTTTATTAGGTTTTAAAAGGCTATTAAGCAATTAAGAAAATGAAAAAGATCATGAAGAATGTTAACAATACAAGAAAATCCTTTTACAAGCGGTTATTGATCATTTCGTTATTAATACTCTGGGTAAATTTTATTAAAGCCCAGAATGATATTTTATTGGAAAAAATTAAGCACAACGCTGTCAAACTTATTTCCCAATTTGGAGAGGGGGAGGATCAAGCAGAGGGATGGGGTTTTGTAATAGGGGAAAGGGATGATGCCTTGTATATTGTCACTGCCAGACATGTAGTATGGAAGTTGAATAACAGTGGTTTTAAAAAAGCCAATAGCGTTGGAATAAAATTTTTTACGGATCAGGGAGAATATTATTCAACGGTAACCATTCTTGACATACTTGGTTTGATGGATTTAAGCAATTCAAATACAGATCTTGATTTGGCATTGATAAGATTACCGGAAAAACCAATTAATTTCAATTTAATGGAAAGCTATATCTCATATAGTGTAGAAGAAGGTCAACAAGTATGGTTCATGAGCGACAACTGGAAATATACACAAAGCCCTGGAGTTATTTACAATGTTGAGGATAATGAAATTGAAATCGAGGGCAGCACTATCCATCCCGGCAACTCCGGGGGGCCACTAATTACCGAAAATGGTATTGTTGGATTAATTTTCGAGGATTCAAACCCATATGCCAAGTCAATTCATATTGAAAAAATAAGGCAAATAATAACAGAAATGAATTATCCGTGGCTAGAACCACATTTAGTATTTGCTGATGAACTTTTCAATCTTGGTGATTCACTTTTCAACAAAAGTCAATTTCATTTAGCAATGGTAAAATTTGACTCAGCCAAAAGCCTTTTCCAACTTGCAATTGAACATTCCCCTTCATCCGA
>CBDVAV010000336.1:0-5808 GCA_965372055.1 uncultured bacterium
TGACCGTTATTCGCATGGCTTTCTAGGGAATACTCAACTAATTGTAATTCCCTCCGGTCTAAACAACTTATTATTTGTTTGAGTGTTTTCAAAACTTTTATCACTCTCAAATGGTGATTTTTTAAGTATTGTCAAGTAAGTAATTAGAATCTGTAAGCACTTGGAATTTCAATAAAGAGCAATATTCAAGGATGAATTTCAGCAATATGATTGTATGGTTAAAATTGAATTTTATACACTTGATTCTGTTTTTATTGAATAATGAAAGTTGAATACGTAGAAATACTTATAACAGAAGGAAATCATGCATATTTATTGAGGTTTTAATTTTTATAATTGCAAGATCTGCAAAACATTCCCCGGGATAATGATTATTTATTGAAAAGTAATTTATTCAGGAAGCCATGGTAAACTGTAATAGTGTCAAGTATTTACCCAATCCCTTTCTTACTTCAGAATTCATTGTCACTTATATTCCAAATATCAGTAATCGCATAAGTCTTGAATGTTTTTTACTATTTATTCAGGCAGTGAGTCCAAAGCTTACTTTGAACCCTGGATTTAATCAACTCTATATTGTAAATCAAGTCTTATTCCTGTTTCTGTAAAGGAAAGGAACAAAGAGCTGTAAAAAAATCTATAAGGTGAAGGAATAAATACTTTAAAAATGAGAAATTAATGTCCCTTTCCCCTAAGGCACGTTGTGGGACACGGACATGCAACCAAGCCGAAAGCCCATTTTGAACCATTGATATGATGCTCCCTTACCCGGATTCAATTAGCAATTATTTCGTTTCAAGTTTATGGTTGATGGTAGATTTGTTTTCTGTTTGCAGTTCTCGGTTCTCAGGGTCGTAGCTTCAAATATTCTTCTCCTGTTTCATTACTCGGGTAATCAGGTTTCAAGTGGTAAGTATCAGGTATAGATCGTGAGAACTTCTCAACACTACTCACTACTTGATCCTAGTTTACTCCTTGACTGTGATGCAAAGGTTATCCACCCAGAATTCCTGCCCGCCCACTTCAATACTTGTAATGTCCCCTTCCAACGTCCATATCCCCGGAGTGCCCTGGAAACCTGTAGCGGTTATCGATACACCTCCCAGTGTGGAGCTACTGATAGCGGCGATATCATTAAAGTTTAGGAAATCCCCATTTACTTTCAGGTTCATGTTGCCCCCATATGTCCCGGCATTAAAAGTGATTTTAGTTGTTCCCACTGGAAGTGTTGGTTTGACCGAGACATTGGATATGAAAATGTCATTTCCACTACCGCCAGACAATTGCTGATCCGACACAGTTACAGTTCCACTTGGACTCGGATTGACATTGCCCCAAATAAACTGGACCACTGTAAATGATAGACCATCGGAGGTAAATACATCTCCGATGTTATAGCTTGTTCCCACGGTGAGATCCTCAAATTTTACGATTATATCACAAGTGGGTTCAGGATCTTCATCAGATTCGATGCAAAGGTTATCCACCCAGAATTCCTGTCCTCCCACTTCAAAACTTGTAATGTTCCCTTCCAGCGTCCATGTCCCCGGAGCGCCCTGGGAACCTGTAGCGGTTATCAATACTCCTCCCAATGTTGTGCTACTGATGGTGGCAATATCATTAAAATTCAGGAAATCCCCATTTACTTTCAGGTTCATGTTGCCTCCATATGTCCCGGCATTAAAAGTGATTTTAGTTGTTCCCGCTGGAAGTGTTGGTTTGACCGAGACATTGGATATGAAAATGTCATTTCCACTACCGCCAGACAATTGCTGATCCGAAACAGTTACAGTTCCACTTGGACTTGGATTGCCATTGCCCCAAATAAACTGAACCACCGTAAATGATACACCATCGGAGGTAAATACATCTCCGAGGTTATAGCTTGTTCCGATACTAAGGTCTTCAAATGTAACTTTCGTACCATCGCACGGACTTTCATAAGGTGTTTCGCAGGAATGTAACATCGCCAAGAAGGTTATTGCTACGATCAATACCATATTTTGGCAAATTGTGATTAGGTTTTTGTTCGTTTTCATAGCTAGCTGTTATTTATTAAAAAAATATCATTAGATCTTTCGCCATGCCATACCGAAATCCTGATTATTGAATTGTGTTGGCTATAGAATGAGGGGAAATTAATAAGCGCAATTATTAAGAGACTAATTATAATTACCTTTTTGTCTTTGTTTTTATAGTGGTTTCGAAATCTCATTATTTACCTCATTCAATAATAAGTGAAGTTATGGAATCTTATTAAAATTCATTTTTCATGGTATGATATAAATACTCACAAAAGGTGCGGTTAATACTCTAGAATGGCTGTTCTTTATCAGTAAACAGTGATTTTAATTTTAGAAAATAATTGAAGGAGTATTGATTTTTTGACGTATGTGTTTCCCCTAAGGCACGTTAAGGGAAACGGACAAGCAACTAGATCGAAAGCCCATTATGGACCATTGATTGAATTTATCGCTCCCAGAAACATCCCGAACCCCTCCCCTTTTCTATTATTCAGTTAGTTAAATTGCCACTACTTTATCAGAAAATATTTACAGGTTATTTGTGAACATACTTCCAGGGCTGCCAGTCACCCATGTATTTTTGCCGGTTAATAATCACTGCTTTTTCTGTTCCTTTATTATCGATGATTGGACTAAATCCATACTCATAAGATAAATAGTAGATCGTGCCTGTGGTTGTACGGTACATAGATGAAAAAATATTGAAGTTGTAGCCCATGGCCACCAGCACTTCCTTTCGAACGGTAGACTTACCAACCGGGGAAAGTGTTTTTAGTATCTTCCTGTTCTTTCGCAATGTTCTATTTACTTCACTTATGTTTTGCTCACCCTTACGTTTGACCTTATTGTTAAAAACATTTCTACAGTAAGCATCACAGAAACGTTTGTCAATCCTTCCATGTATGGGCTTGCCACATTGGTTACATTTATTTGACTTGAGGGTGAAATTATTGTCCATTTATTATCTATTTTGTTAAACATTTAAATACGACTATAAATATTTATAAAAATAGTAATTATTTAAGCTTTAGTATAATTGCATGTATGAATATTAAACTGGACTACCAAAATGCGGTAGAAGATATGGGCACAAAGCTTAAATTGAGACGTTACAGCGACTCAACCTACAAAGTCTATATAATGATGTTCAAGAATTTTTTACGATTTACCTACCCTGCCCCGTTACATCACGTTGGACAAAGCCTCATTATAGAATATCAAAAGCATTTGGTGTTGAAGCGTAAAGTATCTGCTTCTTATCAAAATCAAAGTATTAATGCCATTAAGTTTTATGCGGAAAATGTATTGGGACTGGAAAGGACAGTATATGAATTGGAGCGGCCCATAAAGCAGCAAAAACTTCCTAAAGTATTGGCCCAGATAGAGGTGCAGAAAATATTGAACAGCATCAAAAATATTAAGCACAAAGCGATTTTAAGTACAATTTATGGCTGTGGTTTAAGAATATCGGAGTGTACGGCATTGAAAATCACTGACATCGATGCGATAAACAATAGAATATGGATACGCAATGCCAAAGGTAGAAAGGACAGGATAACATTATTGCCGGACAGTTTATTGGATCAACTTAGAAAATACTACAAGATATATGTGCCAGTTACCTGGCTATTTGAAAGTCCTGAAGGAAAACCATACAGCGTGTCCAGTATCCGGAATGTATTTAAAAGGGCAAAACGAAAAGCCAAGGTTGCAAGGCCAGCTACAGTACACACGTTAAGGCATAGTTTTGCTACCCATTTATTGGAAAATGGAACCAATTTAAGGTATATACAACAATTATTGGGGCATACGAGCAGCAGGACCACAGAGATATACACCCATGTATGTGAAACAGACCTTACCAATATTGTGAGTCCATTGGATTCCATAGCTAATGGTGTAAATTTGAAAGGTAAATAACCAGCACTCTGTGCGTTTAGCCAGTTGTTATAGGCGATTTTAAAAATGGAAGCTTTAGGAGTGGTTTGCATAGAACCGTGGTTCTTAATGAATAACGAACCTTTAACGAAAGGCCTAGTTTATTTCGACAAATTAGTTTACAATATCGATATGATACACGGCTTAGAACAGGCCTGCGGAAACGATTTTCCTAATGCAAAGGAAAAACTTCACGAAAAACTGCGAGTAATTGAAATATTAGAGAAAGCAGGATTAATAACAGAATATTCTTTTAAACAGGCTTTAAAAGATGGCAATTTTGATAAGATACACAGCGGGTCATTTGGTCGAAGTACTAAGCAGTTAGATAAAAAGACGTATGAAGAAGAGACTGTCGTTTTACTTGAAACATTCAGAAGTGTAGGACAATTAAATGCAAGGACTATTTCAAATATTCTTAACAAAAAAGAAAGACATAGTTTTACTCCAATAATCCGAAACTTTCCTTCTAACCTATTTACAACAGAAAATTATTCTGCAAGTACCGTTTTATCTATTGTGTTTAAAAATTTTCCAACTATCACTGATGATATCGATTTAGAAAAATTTATAGAATTTAAACGGGACCCTGACACAATACTAAAACTAGGGCGATTAAGAGAGTGGGTATTAGAAATAAGTAAGAAAAATTATTCTGAAAAGGAAATAGAACAGAAGATTGACTATCTACTTATGGAATATTCGAATCAGCTTGAAATTCATAAATTGAAATATGAACTAGATAGCATTGAAACTTTTATAATTACATCTTTAGAAATTTTAGAAAATATTGCAAAATTAAACTTTAGTAAAGCTGCCAAGGTATTGTTCGACATTAGGAAACGCAAACTAAATTTACTTGAGGCAGAGCAAAAATTAATGGGGAAAGAATTAGCCTTAATACATAAATTGAATGAAAAATACCGCCTATAACAGATGCTAAAAATGAATATGCGAACCGAGCAATCAGACAGGTATTTGCTAAATTCAAACTTAATCAGGTCTGGCAAATGGGGCGCATACTCATTTTAGCTAAACGTTAGGCACAATTTGTAAAATCTGAATATGACTGATAAAGAAATGATATTAGAAACCCTAAATGATATTAAATATCATAACGGGCATACAAATATCATTGAATTATGGGAAAGACCACCTTTCACTTCTGAAAATGGGGAACCAAAATATACGGAAGAGCAAAAACGCCAGGTGAGAATTAAATTAGAAGAAAATGGATTTGCCACTCCCAATATTCATGATTTTTGGTCACTCATGATCACGATTGTGGGATTTGAAATTAAACCGGAAGATTTAAACAAAGACGGAAACTTAAAGAGAAACCCTGTTGACAAAGCCTGGAGGAAGACAATCAAAACATTGGCAATTGGAGCATTGATAGGATTTTTACCAACATTTGGGTTAGAGTTTTTTAAAGTAACATGGCCGAAAGAACCAGCAAAAATTGAAATAATCAACGACGCACTTTATATCAAACAAGACACTTTAACATTAATTTCACCAAAGAATGAATAAAAAAGTGCCTAACAAAACCAATCATCCATGGGGTGTCATTTGTGAACGAAACTTTGGTGCAGTTTGTAAACTCCGCCATGTATGAATAAATTTGAAATCGATCATGGCTTGGTGGTGACGGAAGCTGAAATCAGTTAAATCCCCACGGATGATAGCCAGACGTTAGAGCCAAGCTTAAATATGAGATACATTATCCTGTTAATAACAATCTTTAGTTGCACTCAACCAACTAGACAATCATATATCCCGAATCCAGATGCGGTAGCCTTAAACAACGAAGCAAGTAAATTAATGTCAGAACGTTTATTATTCG
>CBDVAV010000337.1:0-5791 GCA_965372055.1 uncultured bacterium
CCTCTCTATCTCCTAAAGGAGACCTGCGCTCGGGATGGCTGACTTCCCCTATACTAGAATTTAGTCCAAATGAAACCTAATTCTCCCACCTTACTTTATCTTGCCAGGGCTTTCTCTTACTGTTTAAGGGTTTAATAATTTGTGGTAGTACCACTTTTTTAAATCAGTGAGCCACCCCCGCCAGACGCACCCTCTCTATCTCCTAAAGGAGACCTGCGCTCGGGATGGCTGGCTTCCCCTATACTGGAATTTAGTCCAAATGAAACCTAATTCTCCCACCTAACTTTATCTTGCCAGGGCTTTCTCTTACCTTCCGGTAGTTTAAATTCTGTGTTTCCCAGGTACATAAACCCCAGCAGTTTATCTTCATTATTTAATCCGAAAAACCCTTTGGCTTCATCAAAATAGGTGACCCCACCTGTACTCAAATAGCAACCTATGTTATTTGCAGTAGCAGTCAGGTACATATTTTGGATAGCACATCCCACGGCAATTATCTCTTCAATTTCAGGTATTGATTGCTTGGGATCACGCTTCATGGCAATGGCAATAATATGTGATGCCTGTAATGGTTTACTCAAGAGCTTGGCATGGGTTGTTTCTTTATAGCTTCCTTTTTTTGTACTGATCTTTTTGTAAAGCTCTGCCTGGAATTCAGCCAATTTCTTTAATCCTGCCCCGGTAAATACTACAAACCGCCAGGGTTCGGTATGCTTATGGGTTGGTGCCCAGTTGGCATTTTCAAGGATGGTATCTATTATCCTGTCCTCAATCGCTTTGGAATTATACATATTGGGATAGATGGATCTTCGGCTTCGGGCCAACCTGTTGAACTCCCCGCTGTTGAATGATTGCATATTAACAATTAACAAATAACAATTAACAAATAACAATTAATCAAATAACAAATTCTACCAACCAACTATCCGATGGCTTCAAGCCATCGGATAGTTGGGATTTTAATAAGGGAAAATTAGGTAATCTCAAGGTTTAATTCTTGCCAAATTGTGTCTTTTAGATGCTGGACATTTTCTCCTGTAATGGAAGATAAAAAAATGGAAGGGATTTGATCAGGGATTTCAAGCTTGATTTCATTTCTAAGCTCCTCGTCCAAAAGGTCGGCTTTGGAAATGGCAAGTATCCTTCTTTTATCGAGCAGTTGTGGATTGAATTTGCCCAATTCCTTAATAAGTATGTCATATTCTTCCCTGATGTTACCGGTATCAGATGGGATCATGAAAAGCAAAATTGAATTTCTTTCAATATGTCTCAAAAATCTCAGCCCCAGGCCTTTTCCCCGTGAGGCACCTTCAATAATACCGGGAATATCAGCCATCACGAAAGAGAAGTGGTCCCGGTAAGAAACCACCCCCAGATTGGGTGTCAGGGTAGTGAAGGGATAGTCTGCAATTTCCGGTTTTGCTTCGGAAACTATGGATAACAAGGTGGACTTTCCTGCATTGGGAAAACCCACCAGTCCGACATCGGCCAGAATTTTTAATTCAAGGGTCACCCACTCTTCAATTCCCGGATCCCCGCTTTGGGCAAATCTTGGGGCTTGTTTCACGGAGTTTTTGAAATGATCGTTTCCAAGACCGCCTCTGCCTCCTGGGGTTAGGGTGGCTTCTTGTCCATCTTCTGTTATTTCCAACTTGAATTCCTTTGTTTCCGCGTTTCTGGCAATGGTACCCAACGGCACTTCTATAACCTGATCCTTACCTTGTGCTCCAGATCTTTTTCCGCCTTCCCCGGGATTGCCCTTTTCAGCTATCACATGCTTTTTATATTTGAGATGTAACAGTGTCCAGAGTTGTTTGTTTCCCCGGAGGATCACATGGCCACCTCTGCCACCATCACCACCATCGGGCCCTCCCTTGGGAACGAATTTTTCCCTCCTGAAATGGACTGATCCCGGCCCGCCAGCCCCGGAACGGGAGCAGATCTTAACATGGTCAATGAAATTTGAAGTAGCCATTATTTGTAACCTGTAACCTGTAACATTTTAATAAAAAGCCAATTTAGTTTTGCAAGGTGTATTCTTGAATTACCTGGCTAATATTATGGGCAATATCTTCGATTGACCCTATTCCGTTGATGCTGTGAAATTTGTTTTGCATTTTATAATAATTGGCAATAGGCAATGTTTCTTCTTTATATACCCTGATCCTGGTTTCCACCTTCTCTTTGCTTTGATCATCGACCCTTCTGGAAGTTTTGCCTCTTTCAAAAATCCTGTTTTTTAGTTCATCCTCGTCAACTTCCAATGCGATGGTGAGGATTATGGGCATTTCCAGATTTTCCAATAAACGATCCAATGCTTGTGCCTGAGGTACTGTACGGGGAAAGCCATCAAAAATATAGCCTGAAGAGTTATTGTTTTCTTTAAGTTTTTCATCAACCATATTAATGACAATTTCATCCGGTACGAGGTTTCCTTCATCCATATATTTTTGTGCCGTTTTTCCAAGTTCTGTTCCTTGACCCAGGTGTTTTCGGAACAAGTCACCTGTTGAAATATGGGTAAGGTTAAACTTTCGCATGATATTATCACTCTGTGTCCCTTTTCCAGATCCCGGAGGCCCAAATAATACAATATTTATCATTATAGTTGGTTCTGCTATTATTTTAAAGGAAGTGGACTTGAAATTTCCAAAATACAATACTCAATTATCAAATAATTTCCCACCATAGGGGTCCCTTTGGGACAAAATACAATTTTTCAATATTCAAACTATTCAAACTATTCAAACTATTTCAATTATTTTAATTTATTGACCTTTAATTGATTCACTTAAATACCTATAGTAAAATAATTAACAAATGATAAACTGTATAGTGTTTTTTTGACATTTAATCGTTGGTTTTTCATTATTGAATATTATTTGTTATTTGTTTTTTGATATTTGTTATTTATTGTTGCTCCCAAAGGGATGCCTTTGGCACATTAAATTAGTGGTAGAACTTTATAGTTTTTCTTTGATTTGATAAATGTCTTTAAAGTTTCTACCTGCACCATCATAATCCAGGCCATATCCGACTACAAATTCCTGGGGGATTTCAAATCCAATATATTTTATAGGGAGGCCGGTTTCAAGTGCTTCGGGCTTCATTAATAAAGTTGCTACTTCCACCGAATTTGGCCCTAATGAATCCATCTTTTCAAGCAGGTTTTCCATGGTTTTACCGGAATCCATAATATCTTCCACCAAAATTACATCACGTTGGAAAATATTCTCATTCAAGCCAATTAGCTCTTGTAGATTTCCAGTGTTTTCCATTTTAGAATAAGAGGCTATTTTTATAAATGATACTTCACAACTAAGGTCAATTTCCCTCAGAAGATCTGCTGTAAATACATATGAACCATTTAAGATGGAAATAAAAAGCAGGTGTCTGCCCTTATAATCCTTATTGATTTGTTGGGCCAATTCCTTTACCTTCTTTTTTATCTTTTGGCTTGAAATATATAATTCGAACTTCTTGTCCTTAACTTTCATCTTTTAACCTTCTAAGTTTCCCAAATCTAAAGCAAAATTGTTAACGATATTATAATTCCCTTAAAAGCATTTTGTATAAATCCAGCATAGCATTGATATCATTTTTATGGACTATTTCATCAGGGCTATGAACATTGTATTCAGGGGCACCAACAAAACACCAATCTATCGGATAGGGTGAGTTTTGTATTTCCCTACCGTCGCTTGAGCCAGATGCCTCCACTTCAAGTTTAAAATTAATATTTTTTAGTTGAGCTATATCGATTATTCGTTCCAAATACTGCCTGCGTGGAATGTTTTTGTCACGCATTGAAATTACAACACCCTCACCATGTTTTACTCCATCGGTTACCCAAGTGATGTCACAAATCAATGCCTGGTGAATTCTGTATTTCTCGTATACGAATTTGATGAGAAAAGGAATTGAACCGCCACCATGTTCTTCCCAGCATGAAAATACTATGATCCCATTTTCCACCTCTTCAGCAAGTTTTAAGGCCACATATATTCCCAGGCGGTTGTCCAAATAGCAACATTGAACAAAATCCTGGGTTTCTCGATAGTCCGGTTTGAACAAAAGGCTTGTGCCTGTATCAATCCCCCTGGAGAAGTTATAGGATACGGCATTGTCCTCGTTAACCGATAATATACATTCTATTGGCCCCAACGAATCTTTCCCTATCAACTTACATCCATTATCTACAGTTGGGCTACCAATTGGAACTAATTGATTTTGATATCTCACAGTAAATCCAATAGAGTCCATATGGGCGAATAATGCTGTTTTTGGTGTGCCGAATACCAGTACAATGCAATTTTGGAATTCGCTGCCATAAAACACTTGAGGTTTAGCTTTCCAATTGGACTTTCTTTCTTCAATATAATTCAATAAAAAGGATTTCATTGGGGCCTCATCCCCTGAAGGAGCCTGGATTTCACATAAAGTCTTAAGAAGTTTCATTTACAGGTAATAAAAAAGTAATATTTATATTTATATGAGTGTTGGAAATCAACTGTTTTAAAGATTAGCCTCATTAAGTATCAAGCACTATTACGAATAATGATATAATATTTTGTAATAAGATCAACAAAAATATAATATACCATATCAATTAATTAAGAAAAGATTAGATTTTATTTGCCAATTGATTTACTTTAAAAGTTCAATCCTGAGGATTAGCGGGATTTTTTTTACTTACTTTGTTTTAATGATTATAAATTTCACAAACGCTAACCGTTTTAATACCATCCTGCCAAAGTTATGCAAAAGTAGACCAGTACTTAATTTTTGCAATTTTTTTATTCTTCTTGTAATTTGGGACACCAAGGACGTAGTTGATAGTGACTCAATTAGGAGTTGTTATCTAAGCCCCAACTGTAGTTTTTGCAACAAGGAACACTTTAAGTGGACTAGTGTGTACTGTTCATACTGTTTTATGAATGGCACATTTTTTAAAGGATAAAATTGAATGCTACTTAATATAACCATACTGATTGTTGGATTATTTGTTCTCATCATGGGGGGTGATTTCCTGGTTAGGGGAGCTTCGAAAATAGCCCTTAGAGTACATATTTCGCCCCTTGTGGTGGGATTGACAATTGTTGCCTTCGGTACTTCTGCCCCTGAACTATTGATCAGTGTCAATGCAGCGTTAAATGGAAGCCCTGATATTGCAATGGGGAATGTAGTTGGTTCAAATATTTGCAATCTTGCACTGGTATTGGGCATTACAGCTATATTATCTGATATGAGTGTGCAGCAGTCAAGTATAAAAATTGATTGGCCGATGGCTATGGGCAGTTCTTTGCTCTTGTATTTTTTACTTTTTGATCATACTATAGGAAGGTATGAGGGGGCTTTGTTTATAACGATTTTGCTGATTTATACCATCCTTATTATTAGAAAATCCCGTAAAGAAACCAAGAAGATTAGAGATGTAGAAAAGGAAATGGAAGTGCCATCACTACCTTCCAGTAATCTTAGAAAAGACATTTTATTTATAATAGCAGGTTGTGCAGGATTGTATTTTGGCGCTGAGTGGTTTGTTGGTGCCGCCCAAGAATTGGCCAGTGCACTGGGAATAAGTGACAGGGTTATAGGTTTAACAGTGGTGGCACTGGGAACGAGTTTGCCAGAGTTGGTGACCGCCATAGTTGCTTCCTTAAAAAAGGAGACAGATCTAGCCCTTGGTAACCTGATGGGATCAAATATCTTCAATATTTTGTCAATTTTAGGGATAACAAGTTTGATTACAGATATACATGTAAGCGAAGAAATTTTAAAAATGGATATG
>CBDVAV010000338.1:0-5776 GCA_965372055.1 uncultured bacterium
AGTTACTTGAGGTCTTTATTGATTACCCATTCTTCCAATTCTGCTATTGCATCTTTACATGCTGGGGTAAACTTATTTACTAACCGGGGTAACGTGCTAGTTTGAGTATTGCGGCGGCTCTTATCTTCAATTTCTTTGACAAGCTCTTTGAGACTGTTGATCCCCATAAAGGTAACTGAAGGTTTCAGTTTATGCGCTAAACTCCCTAAGCTGGCCCAGTTTTTTGCTGTAGAAGCCAACTCCATTTCATGAAGTAATTTCGGGGTTTTTTCGACAAATGTTTCGATCATCTCAAACATGAAACTTGTATCATTCCCCGATATATCCTTCAAATAACTCAGGTCTGTCAATCTTATTTCCCCATTTGCGAATTCTGGATAATTTTCTCCCAAAATTTGATCTGTGCTGGCATCGCCATGATAATATTTAGCTATAATACTGTGTAGTTGATCAGGCAAAAATGGTTTTGAGATATAATCGTTCATCCCTACTGCAAAGCATTGTTCATTATCTCCTTTAATGGCATTGGCTGTAAGGGCAATGATTGGTATCTCATTTTTTCCATCAGGAAAATCATTTCTAATTATTTTTGCTGCTTCAAATCCATCCATTATTGGCATTTGCAGATCCATTAAAATTAGGTCATAATCGGTTTTCATGACAAGTTTTAGGGCAACTTCACCGTTATCTGCAGTGTCCAGATCACAATTCCATTTGATTAGAAGGTTCGATGCATACATTTTATTGATCTCATTGTCTTCCACCAATAATATTTTGTATTCATTGAACTTACCAAGGTCAGCTATTTTAGCTGTCTTTTGAACAGAGACAGTAACTAAATCCGACTCTTTTCCCACAGCATAAGGAATGATAAATGAAAAAGTGCTGCCAAAATTCTCTTTGCTCTCAACTTCAATTTGGCCATTTTGCAGCTCAATCAAGTGTCGACAAATTGATAATCCAAGACCCGTTCCCCCGTATTTCCTGGTGACACTTTCATCGGCCTGGCTAAAGGCTTCAAAGATATTATCAAGCTTTGCGGCTGGGATGCCAATGCCGGAATCGCTCACGGAAAATTTAATATGGTGCAGGTCTCCTTCTATTTTTTCGGGTTTAACATCAATTGAAATTCCCCCTTTATAGGTGAATTTTACTGCGTTGTTAATTAGGTTGACGAGGACTTGGTTCAGTCTGATTGGATCCCCAAGAAAAACCCTGTTTGCTTTAGGGTGAATGTTACAATTAATTTCAATGCCCTTTTCCTGAGCTTGATAAGCAAATGTTTCAATAACAGTTTGAACCTGGATTTCCGGATTGAACCCTATGCTCTCAAAATTTAATTTTCCCGATTCAATAGCGGCAAAGTCAAGGATGTCATTAATTATCACCTTTAAATATTCGGCCGAACTTCTAATGGCATTCAAATACTTCATTTGCTCGGGATCTGCGCTCGACTCCGACAAAAGGTTTACCATCCCGGCTATTCCATTAATAGGAGTTCTAATTTCATGGCTCATATTGGCCAGAAATTGTTCTTTTGCCTTTTGAGCTTTCACTAGTTCAATAGCAACTTTTTTTCGTTGGGAAATATCCCTACAATCTAGTATCAAACCGTTTAGTTCTTCCTTATGATGTAGGTTTATAGAGTTAAATTCCAGGTACTTGTATGAACCATCAGAACATTTGAACCTGAATTCAATATTATAAGCAAAATTTCTTTGAATAATCTCCTTAAACTCCTTTTTTAAACTTTTACACAAGTCAGGGTGAATGTAATCGAAAAATTTCTTGCCTATAAGTTCCTTTGGTTTGTATCCCAATGTATCCTTAACGGAGGGATTGTGGTAAAGGATTGTTCCATTGAAATCAACAATGAGTATCATATCGGCACCTTCTTCAATAACGGCCTCATAAAACCCGCCTTGGCTAACGTACGTTTGTAATGAATCTGGTGATTTCATTATTGATAAATCAAAATTACATTTCCTTCAGGTATCGATAGATAGTAGATTTACCTATATCAAGTTTTTTTGCAACTGCCAACACATTTTTGTCGTACTTGTCCAAAAAATGTGTGACAATCCTGTACTCGTATTCTTTCATTGTCAGCTCTTCGAAAATCAAATTATTTTCCTTTTTTACCGCGTTAAATTTAATATCATCAGCTTCAATCACATTATTATTGGTCATTATTGCCGCCAACTCAACAATAGATTTCAGCTCACGTATATTGCCGGGGTAATTGTATTTTAATAGCTTTTCCTGGGCATCATTATCAATTGGTAACTTATCGAGATGGTTTTCCCTCACAAATTGATCCAATAGAAATTTTCCTATAATGATAATATCATTACCTCGATCCCGTAGTGGTGGCAGGAAAATGGGCAAACCAAGCAATCTGTAATAAAGGTCTTCCCTGAATCTATTGTTTTTAACCTCCTCTGCCAGGTTTTTATGAGTAGAAACAATTATCCTGACATCCAGCTTTATTAAATCATTTCCACCCACCCTGGTAAGTTCCCTTTCCTGTAATACCCTCAATAATTTGGCTTGCAGGTTGATGTCCATTTCTGCTATTTCATCCAGGAACAACGTACCTTCCTGGGCTTCTTCAAATTTGCCAATCCTCCTCGTGGAGGCTCCGGTAAATGCACCTTTTTCATGACCAAATAGTTCGCTTTCAATCAGTTCTTTTGGGATGGCGGCAATGTTTATTGCAACAAATTTTTTGCTCTTTCTGGAAGAATTATAATGAATGGCTTTTGCAGCTAATTCTTTGCCTGTACCCGTTTCTCCGGTAAGGGATACAATTATATTGGTCTTTGCTGCTTTTTCAAGCATCGAAAAAACGTTTTTTATCGCATCGCTTGTCCCTATTATTTTATCGAACTCGTATTTTCCAGATATTTCTGTTCTTAAGTGGTCAATTTCCTTTACCAAAGAAACATTTCTTCGTGCATTGTTAATGCTGTTCAGGAGTTTATCTTTAGTGTCTTCGTCCTTTGTAATATAATCGTAAGCACCTTGTTTCAGGAGGTTGATCGCTGTACCGATTTTTTCCTGCGCTGATACAATTATCACATGGATATTTGGATCAAAATCCAGGATTCCATCAAGTACTTCTTCACCTTTTAAATCGGGCAATGTATAATCCAATGTTATTATCGTGGGTTTTTCATGTAGGCTTTCCAAGCACTCTTTTCCGGTTTCAAAAGATTTTACATCAAAATCGGGATTTAAACTCAGCACATATTCCAGAAACTTTTTATAAGTTGGGTCATCCTCAAGAATGAATATTTTTACTGGGTTTTTTTCGTAGCTCTTGGCCATTTTTGGCAAACTTTTAGAAATAAGCTTATTGTCAATAATCAATAAATGAAAGCAATTTGATAATATTTGATAATAAAAGTTGTATCAAATTTAATGAATAAAGTACATAAATATGAGACTAGCCATTATGTATCCAAAAATTGGGTTAAAATGATATTATAATTTAATTTAAATTTTATTTTTACAAAATAAATTGGATAAATAAGCCACCGAAATTATGATACAGGAATTTAATAGTTTAAGCTCAGAAGAAACCGACTTGATGTTTAAGGCTCCATTTTTAATAACTATATTAATAGCAGGGGCAGATGATAAGATTGATAACCAAGAAATGAAACAAGCAGTGGCTATTGCCAAATTAAAACAAAAAAGGGCTAGGAGGGAACTTGTTGATTATTATAATCAGGTGGGACAAGATTTCGAGGATAAATTGAAAATTTTCATTCATGACTTACCAAAGGATACTGAGGAGAGAAGGGAGGAAATATCTAAAGAACTTGCTCAACTGAATGATATATTTCCAAAGCTTGACAATAAATTTGCTGTTAATTTTTATGAAAGCATGAAAGACTTGGCAATAAAAATAGCGGAATCATCTGGAGGGGTGTTTGGATTTATGTCGGTAGGATACGAAGAATCCAAGGTTGTGGATTTGAAAATGATCAGAGATCCATCAAAGTAGATTCCTGATATTATAATGACAAATTATCCCAGTACCTTGACCAGCAGTATTATTGTACCCAGTCGACTGGTATTTTTGATGTGGGCAGCTCATTCTTTAAATTTTTTTTTCGGAATATATTTAGGAAAATTCGCTATAATTCCAAGGGAGCCTATCGGTTTGATTGGGATTGTAATGGCTCCACTAATCCATGTCAACCATTTGCATCTGATATCCAATACATTTCCGGTTTTATTTCTTGGCACAACTTTATATTATTTCTATGACCGGATAGCTAACAAGGTGTTTTTGATGTGTTATTTTTTTACAGGTACGCTGGTTTGGTTACTTGGCCGTCCTCCCTCACATGTGGGTGCAAGTGGTCTTATCTATGGCTTGGCATTCTTTTTAATATTTTTAGGCATTTTTAGAAAAGACATAAGATCTTTAATGATTTCATTGATAATCATTGCCTTTTACTGGACTCTTTTCTATGGGATATTCCCTTCAAATCCAAGCATTTCGTGGGAATCACATTTGTTTGGAGGAATAGTAGGTGGGGCTTCTGCTTTTTGGTTTAGCAAGAAAAGAAGAATAGCTAATTAAAGCTAATCCTCTTTGATTATCGTAATTTTATTTATTTTATCTCCTTGTTTAATGAGATCGATTACATCCAAGCCTTCATATACCTTCCCAAATACTGTGTGTTTTTTATCCAAGTGCTGTGTGTTTTTACGGCTATGACAAATAAAAAACTGACTGCCTCCAGTATCTTTCCCCGCATGTGCCATCGAGAGCACACCCTTGTCATGATACTGATTTTCGCCATCTAGCTCACAATTTATAGTATATCCCGGTCCACCAGCACCAGTTCCCTCTGGACAACCACCCTGGATCACAAAATCAGGAATTACCCGGTGAAACGTCAACCCATCATAAAAACCCTTATTGGAAAGTTTAACAAAATTATCTACTGTCTTAGGAGCGTCAGTTTCATAAAAAGAAACTTTCATTAATCCTTTGTCTGTATGGATTTCTGCTTTTTTCATAGATTAAATTTTAAAGCGGCTAATGTACGTATTTTTTTAAAAATCAATGATCAGTTGTGGCGACTTATTCCCATCATCAGGGAAGTTGGAAATTCCTATTCCCAATAACCTGATATTCATGTTGTTCTTTTGAATACCAGGGATTAAACTCTCACATATCTCCTCGATTAACCGTTGGGTATCAATGTTATGATCTAATGTTTTGCTTCTTGTAACTTGTTTAAAATCAGCATATTTAGCCTTTACTATTAAAGTCTTACCATAAGAATTGGTTTTTTTCATTCTAATGAACAATTCTTTGGATAGTTTGCCAAGCTCAAATTGAATATCCTCGATCTTATGAATATCATGTTCAAATGTAAATTCAACACTAATCGACTTCCTTGGCCGATTAGGTTGTACTTCCCTATCATCAATACCCCTGGATATCTTAGAATAAAACTTACCTACTTTCCCAAAATGTTCGATCAATTGATTTTCAGTAAATCCTTTTAAGTCGCTACCTTGAAATATTTTTAGTTTGTGCATTTTTGCGGCAGTGGCTTTTCCTATTCCATGAAACTTCTCAATGGGAAGTTTTTCGATAAATGATTCTGCTTTTTCCGGAGGTATCAAAACCAACCCATCAGGTTTTTTTAAATCAGAAGCAATTTTTGCCAAAAATTTACAATTGCTAATACCAGCAGAAGCAGTGAGTTGGGTCTCATTTTTGATTTTTTCTTTAATTTCTTTGGCT
>CBDVAV010000339.1:0-5750 GCA_965372055.1 uncultured bacterium
GACTTATAACCAAATGACAAACCACTCTCTCAAAATTCGCAATAATGATACAGAATTATTTTAAAATTGGAATTCGAAGTTTAACGAAACAAAAGTTCTATTCACTAATTAATATTACTGGCTTATCGGTAGGGGTAGCCTGTTGCATACTTATAATGATGTTTGTAGGTCATGAATTAAGTTATGACAGGTATCACGACAAGGTGGATAGAATATATCAACTTGGTTTTGCCGGGAAATTTCAAGGGAATGAATTTGCAGGAGCAACAGTTGGAGCACCAACCGGCAATATAATTACCACAAACTATCCCGAAGTTGAAACCTTTGTACGATTTAAACAAAGTGGTAATATCATGATGAAAAAAGGGGATAAATCATTTCGTGAAGAAAAAGTGCTTTTTGCTGACGCCCCTTTATTTGATGTATTTTCTTTTGACTTGATCAAAGGAAATCCAAAAACTGCTCTTGCCAAACCCAATACCCTGGTAATAGATCAATCAACTGCTCGAAAGTATTTTGGGGAGGAAGACCCAATTGGACAGTCCATAATCATAGATAATGAAGCTGATTATATAGTTACTGGTGTAATGAAGGATATCCCTTCCCGTTCACATTTTAGGTGCAATGTTTTCCTGGCGATGGTTTCAAGGAATGAGGGCAATAGCAACGAGTGGCTTAAAATAAATTTCCATACTTATCTACTACTAGCTGAAGGAGCCAACCCGCAGGATCTGGAAGTAAAATTTTCCCAAATTGTGGAAACCTACATAGGCCCAGAACTCCATCAGATCATGAATGTATCAATTCAGGAGTTTAATCGTCAGGGAAATTGGATTGGGTTTTTGTTGGAACCGTTAACTGATATCTACTTGTACTCATCATTGGATGGCCAATTGGGGGTAGTAGGAGATATCAGATACATCTATATATTTTCTGCAATTGCATTATTTATTTTACTTATAGCCTGTATCAATTTTATGAATTTAGCTACTGCATGTTCTGCAAGTAGATCAAAGGAAGTGGGTGTAAGGAAAATACTAGGCTCAAATAGAAGGCAACTTATCACCCAATTCTTAGCGGAATCAATATTAATAAGCATTATTGCTTTTGTGGTTGCATTAGGCTTGGTAATAATAGCACTACCAGTGTTCAATATAATATCTGGAAAGTCATTATCAATACCCCTTGGAAGTCTTTATTTTTTACCTGTTTTGGGAGTATCCTCTATTTTAATTGGATTTTTGGCAGGTAGCTATCCTGCCTTTTATCTCTCAGCATTCAATGCTACAAAAGTGCTAAAAGCCCCCAACCTAAAAGGTGCGAAGGGAAGCTGGTTACGAAGTGGACTGGTTATATTTCAATTTACAGTTTCTATAATTCTAGTAGTCTGTACATTAGTGATCTACCATCAATTGAATTTCATACAACAAAAGAAACTTGGTTTTACAAAGGAACAGGTTCTATTGATTGATGATATGTGGCTATTGGGTGACCAGAAACAATCAATGAATGATGAAGTTGAAAAGTTACCGGGGGTATTAAATACCACAATTTCACAATATTTACCGGTGCCATCTTTCAGAAAAGGTTATGTTTTTCACCCACAAGGAAAAGCAACTTCAGATAATTCTTTCCAAATCCAAAATTGGAAGGTAGATCACAGTTTTATTTCAACAATGGACATGGAGATCGTCAAGGGAAGAGACTTTTCAGTTGATTTTCCATCAGATTTTTCGTCAATAATTTTAAATGAGCGTGCTGTTCATGATTTTGGATGGGATGATCCAATAGGGAAAAAAATAAGTCGAGGATCGGATGAAGAGCCGATTACCTATACAATTATTGGGGTTGTAAAAGATTTTAATTTCCAATCACTAAGAGAAAACATTGGGCCACTCTCATTTCGCTTAGGTGATAGCCCGGGATTCTTAGCCATTCGTTTTCAAACTAAAAATGTAAAGGAGCTAATTTCCAAAGTAGAGACAATATGGAAAAATATATCAAATGGCCAACCTTTTAACTACTCTTTTATGGATGATAAATTCAATGCCACTTATCAAACTGATAAACGAGTAGGAAATATCGTCATGATATTTGCTGCCTTAGCTATTTTAGTTGCTTGTCTCGGTTTATTTGCCTTAGTTACATTTACTACCGAACAAAGAGCCAGGGAGATTGGAATAAGAAAAGTTCTTGGAGCTTCCGTTTCAAGTATAGTTATTTTACTTACAAAAGAATTTGGCAAATTAATAGTTATTTCCATTGTATTGGCTGGTCCCATAGCCTGGTATTTCATGAATGGATGGCTCCGTGAATTCGCATCTAGAATTAATCTTAATATTTGGGTTTTCTTCCTTGTCGGAGGAATGGTTTCAATAATAGCCTGGTTGACCATTAGCTATCAATCGATTAAGGCTTCATTAGCTAATCCGATTGATTCTATTAAAGATGAATAAAGCAATTAAATATAAAGTCCTATCCTATGTTATTCTTAACATAATATTAAGCTTATTCTCCTCTAGTAGTTCCTGTAATAATTCCTTACTTTGTTTAATATCTGGTCATAAATGGGTTTGGTAAATTCTATGAAAAGATCCTGAGGAGGAGGTGGTGGAATTTCCTTTTGCTTGCTCAGTTTCAATTGTTCTTGAGTTATAGCCCGTTCATCCCCGTTAAAAGTCGCCCATTCTGAAACCCATATAAATTCGCCGGGCATTTTCTCTACTGTAAGAACCTTTTCTGTATTGGCATCGACAATCCTAAAATCCATTACCCCGGCAGATCTTACTGTCTTGGTGTAATGGTAAACGGTAGCTTTTACAGTACCATAAACTTTGTATTCCTTCTCTACAACCTGTTGATCTTGAGTGTCGCCTGTGTCTTTGCCGTTACCGTCTCCACCGGAATCACTATCATCAGTATTCTTGTCCGCAGAGTCCTTATCATCAGAATCGTTATCGTCGGTATTCCTGTCACCTAGGTCTTTATCACCTGTATCTTTATCATCAGTATTCTTATCCCCTGTGTCATTATCCCCTGAATTTTTATCACCTACATCTTTATCATTTGAATCTTTGCTTGATTGGTCACAAGAACCCAATACATCCCCATGATTGATATGGGCCTGTAATGCCGATTCATTAATGGATAGCGTTTGTTTATTGTTCGGATTTCCGGGAGGGATATGGCAAATGGTAACTTTTACATTTCCCCGGCTATCATTCCCTTTATTGTTGTTCCCCTTATTGTCATTGCTTTTGTCATTGTTCCCTTTATTATCATTTCCCTTATCCTCATTGCCTTTGTTGTCATTGCCCTTGTCATCGTTACCTTTGTTATCATTCCCTTTATTTTCATTGCTTTTGTCATTGTTCCCTTTATTTTCATCCTCCCCCTTATCCTCATTGCTTTTGTTGTCATTCCCTTTGTTATCATTTCCCTTATTATCATTGCCCTTGTCATCCTTCCCCTTATCATCATTCCCCTTTTTATCATTGCCCTTGTCATCTGATTGTTGCCCAGCTACATTTGCCACATTTGGTAAATTAGTAACTTTCCCAAGTTTCTTGTTTATCCTTGTGTCTGCAGGAGGTGTATCGGTGGTTACATTATTTTGACCGGTTTTGACCTCTTCCTTTGTTTTAACTGTTCCGAGGACAACACTATCCCTTGTCATTGGAATTTGTCTTTCCTTGGAAAAAACTTGCCCCACTGTAAAATCATCGAAGCTAAGCTTTAAGATATGATCTGCTTTTCTACCTGAACTTGCAAGTTCATTAGGGGTAAAGAAGCGCACAAATTCATTTCCGGAATTCTGCCGCAGGTTTTCGTTTATCTTGTTTTCGAAGAATTCTGCACTGATTTCAATATTACGGGCAGGGACAGGGATGGGCTCAACAAGTACTTTTGTGGTTGCCAGCCAATAAGCTTGGTCAATTTTATCAACTACATCTTTATATCCCCTTACATACCCGTTGGCTTCTTTAAAATAATAATATGCCTCTTTTGCGCTGGCCTTGGTATTGATGCCAAGTTCCTGCATACCCAGATTATAACTCTCTTCGGCTGCATTGTTCCTGGCCTGTTCTAATTCCGAATAATAGTTTTTTGGGTTAGGAACCGTTCTTAAGGCACCTGGAGACCGGTTGATCTCTTCGTACATATGGTTGATTTTGGTGTAAGCATCCAGCACTCCCTTCCATTTACCACGGCTGTTTGATGCCAGCATGTTATTGGCTCTGTTTTCATGAAACTCCAGTGCCATAGGATAAGCACTGCCTAAAGTTTCAGATGATTTTCGATGATCAGGATTCCTTCGCAACCGTTCCACGGATTGCAACACCGACTGATAATAATCTCCTCTTTCAAGTAATTTTTTACCAGATGAACAACCAAGTAAAAGTATTGTACTTATAAAAATAGAAGCTGAGTAAAACCAGCATCTTTTGATAAATTCCATATTTACAATATTATTCATAGCTATTTCCGGTTTAAAATCCGGATAGGATAAAGTTAATAAAGGAATTTGCTAAAAACTACCTGATTTTGCTAAAAACTATCCTGAGAAAGATTTTCCTCAACTTCAAATTAAACTTCCCTGGAGCTTTGCCGCGGGGAAGTTTATTGGAATCACCCAAGGGAACGGGAGACATGTCTTAAGGTGGATAAATAATCACAGATCAATCCCTTGATAAGTCAATCTCCACCGTATTACCTCCGTGAGTAACAGAAATAATGTTATCACAGGTGCCATTCCCAAAATCCACTACATATCTCTGCCCACCTTTATTAACTTCCTTGATGCCAGAAACCGGAATAAAAACCCTGCCTTCAAACCTGCATCGTCGCTTAAATACCAGGGTTTCAGTTATCCCCATTGAATATTCCACACCTTCTTTATTAATACCGTTGGCAGTTCCATCAACGTGATTCTCATCATCAACCGGGTTCAAGGCCCTGACCCAGGTCCTTACTCTATCAATATTCCTAGTGGCAAATGTTCCATCCGGCCAAGTTAATTTTCCACCGTCTAAAGTGATACTAAATTTAGGGCTGCTAAGATGATTGTCAACAATTTCGGTAATGTTAATAACCGTCCTTGTACCTTCAACCTTGATGCCATCAACCGAAAAATTATCGAAAGTTGTAGTAATAACCGATCCTGGCTGGAAACGTCTTCCCGTATATGAAATATTTATGATTCCAGAACGTACCCTACCCCTTGGGTCTTCACAACCATCGCCAAAATCTATAGTAATGGTTTGATTTTCACTGTCATGAATAACATTTGCACAAAGCAGTCTATCATCATGACCTGTTGCTGTCCGTCCTTCATTTGGCCCATCCGTGGCAGACATGCTAATAGTCACCATATCATCAATGTCCTCAAAAGCGGCATCCATCACTACCTCAGCCTTGATAGTATTTTCATCAATTCCAACACCTACTTCATTGTCATCGTTACATGCCCCTAATCCGGCAATCATTACCGACAGTAATAAATACATCCAATAATTCCTTTTCATTTTCATCACATTTTCATTTAATAATTCCATAATAAATTTTTTGAGATTATGTTGCTTAGAGTCGTCTTATGGAAAAAGGTTTAATAAAAATATAAAATCCACGTTCTTCTTGCCTGCTGAAAGAATTATTCTTTCACTCTGCAAGCACGGTGAACGTGGTCATGTTCTTCTATGCCGTAAAATTTAATGCAAGGTTACACATTGCATGTTGCAGAATCCTTGCAA